>CALMJO010000494.1 GCA_937864375.1 uncultured Spirochaetota bacterium | reverse complement strand
TTATATAATAAATTGATACGTAGAGAGAACGCGTATGAATACAAAGTTGACCTTGAGCATCGACAAAACGATCATCCATAAGGCGAAAAAGTATGCCGTTTCCAGGCAGGTGAGCCTGTCCAAGCTCGTTGAAGAATACCTGAAGTCTCTTTCCTCGCGCTCACAGGACAGCATGAACATCGCTCCCATAACGAAAGAACTTGGTAGAGTTATTAAATCCAGGCCGACCATAAACTACAGGCATGCCCTTGAAGAAGCACTGATCGATAAACACGTGAAATGAAAAACAGGCTGTTTATCGATTCGGATATCATCCTCGACATAGCGCTTAACCGGCAGCCGTTTTTCAATTCTTCATCGCTTCTGTTGAGCTCGATCGAAATCAAGCTTTTCGAAGGATATACCTCGTCGATAATAATTTCAAATCTGTATTACATCATCCGTAAAATTGAATCGCACAGGCATGCGATCGACTTCATCTCCAAGCTCGGGCTGCTGCTGAAAGTGCTTCCCGTGGATGACGAGGTAATTAAAAAATCGCTGGAATCGAGCTTCAAAGACTTTGAGGATGCAATTCAGTACTACACGGCGCTTGCCGGCAATATCAATTATATTATTACCCGGAATGTTAAACACTACACTCGGTCGGAAATTCACGTGCATACCCCGGAAGAGTTTATAAAACTGAAGGAAATCTCCAACAGGATTGGCGCCGATAACTGAACACGGGAACGCGCGCATGTTCCTCGCTGAAATGCGAGCGGGCCCGGGCCACATCGCTCAGCACCCCGGGGCGTAGCGTCGGATGTGAATAGATTCTAGTTGAGTACGTAGTGCAGCAAATATTACGAGAGGATCCGGTATGGACAAAACACTAAAGAGTATTTCCGGGACCAGAACCGTGGGCGCGTTCATGAACGGGAGGGCGTGTTCCGACACCCTGTTCTACGTTCTCAACCGCGCCTTCGACAAGCCCATGAATACCGAGGAGCGCGCCGCGATGCCGTTCGCCGGCGGGATGATGCAGCAGGGCTACCAGTGCGGCATGATCTGGGGAGGGGCGCTGGCCGCGGGGGCGCAGGCGTTCCGGCTTTCTGGCCCGGGTGCGCGCGCCCATGCGATGGCGATCGCAGCATCGCAGAGCCTCGTGGAATCCTTTCGCGCCATGAACAAGAACATCAATTGCCTGGAAATTACCGATATGGACAAGTCGTCGACGACCTGGGAGATGGTAAAATATTTCCTGATTAAAGGCGGGACAATAGGCTGTTTCCGCATGGCCGCCCGCTATGCCCCGGCGGCATTCGACGTGATAAATGCCGCTTTTTCCGATACGACCATCGAAGCGCCCGCCGCGCCGGTGAGCTGCTCGGCGTTGCTTGCGGAACGGTTGGGCATGTCCCCCATGCACGAATCCATGGCCGCGGGACTTGCGGGCGGAATAGGCCTGTGCGGAGGCGCATGCGGAGCGCTGGGGGCCGCGATCTGGATCAACGGGTTGAAGCGTCTCGCGGAGGGCGCGGATAAAATCGATTTTCACGATCCCGTGGCGGCGAAAAAAATCGACGGTTTTATTAAAACCACGAACTTTGAATTCGAGTGCTCGCGAATAGTCGGGCGGAAATTCCAGGACGTCGCCGACCATGCCGCGTACGTGCAGGGCGGGGGATGTGCGAACATTATCGAGGTGCTGGCGCGCTGACGAGCGGGCTGCGCGGCCGGTTGTGTCGCGCTCTGCCGCAAGGATGTGCACCCCGGAGCCCGATTTATGCCGTGGAGTTGAATCTTTAAAGGGATTAATACTCCTGAATGATATCATATACTATCAAAATGGAGATGTATCATGAAGAAGCATTCAAGAACAGTATGTGCGCTCGCCCTTTCGTTTATCCTCGCGGCAGGAGCCGGGTTCAGCGCGTCGCTTGTCAGGGCCTGGTCCAAGAAGGACCATGCGGCGGAAATAAATTCGGTCGCGTTCAGCCCTGACGGAAGGCTGCTCGGTTCGGCCGGCGCGGACGGTGTGGTATGCCTGTACGTGGCGGCGAACGGCGCCCTCACGGCGAAGCTTGCGGGACCGGCAGCGGGCATCACCTGCCTTGCATTCAGCCCCGATTCGCAGTCGGTCGCAGGTGGTGCGGCGGATAAGACGATCCGCGTGTGGAGCACCTTAACGGGGATGGAGCTGAAAAGGATCACGGGGCCAAAGGACGCCGTGTGGGGCATATCGTTCTCTCCGGACGGGAAGCTGATCGCGGCGGGCATCCGGGACGGCGCGATCCTGCTTTTTGACCCCCAGGCCGGAAACCAGGTGCGCGCGTTCGTAACGGGAAATGACGAGGGCGTGCGCAACGTCGCGTTCAGTCCCGACGGAAAGCTTCTCGTCACCGGCGGATTCGAGAAGGCGGTGCGCATCTGGGACGTGGCGACGGGCACGCTCCTCGAAAAGCGGAAGAGCGCCGGCGTCGAAGGCATCTCCGTGGCGCCGGACGGAAAGACCGTCTCGCTGGCGGAAGAAGGGGATATCGTCATCCGCGCGCTTCCTTCCGGAAAAATCGTAAAAACCATCCCGACGAACACCGGGCGCAATCTCTTTAGTCTGTGCTACAGCCCGGACGGCAAAACGATAGCGACCTGCGGTTCCAGCGAGCTGGTGTGCCTGTGGGACGTGGCAATGGGAAAGATGACCGCGCAGGACTTACAGGGTGAGGGAATCAACGAGGTCGCCTTCAGTCCCGACGGAAAGCTTCTCGCTTCGGGCGGGTACGACAATGAGCTTGTGGTGCTCAGGGTGCAGTGATCCCATACGCAATAAATTTACAGCCGCGCTTCGGCAGGCTCACTACTATAGGGAAACCTCGAAAAATCAAATCTGGATGTTCCCTTGCGGGCACTTTCTTTGTTAAAATATTGAAAATTCTAATTTTTAGATGTGCCAATAATAAAACACCAGGTATGACAGCGACAGCGCGGAGAGCACTATGCCTGCAAGATACAGAGCCCGCTTTCGCCTGAATGCTTTCAATACGACCCCCGGCTTGTCGTCCGAAATGGAGATATTCCTTCCGTTCATCCGCGCGGTGTATCTGGTGACCGGGATGGACGCGTCGTAGTGGATCCACCTGTGCCTGAACAACCCGCTTTCGCCGCCCATTTCTTCGTCCATCCGGGCCTCGAACCCGATGTTCTCAATCAGGGCGGCGGTGTCCATGGTTTCCACGCGGGAGGCGACGGATATCTCTCCTCCCGGGAGCAGCAGCTCCTCCCTGATTTTCACGGGGATTCCAAGCAGATACTGCTTGTCCGCGGGTATGAGCGGGCGGACGGCGCGATCGAGCCCGGGATCGCTTTCAATGCTCTGGACGGTCTTTTGGAACGCCGGGTAGAGGTCGTAGTCCGCGTAGGGCGGCGTGACGGAGAGCCTCGCACCGCTCGAGTCGAAAATGTAGAATGGAACGTAATCGGTCCTGCGGATTATCTCTATCCATTTCTCAATGGTCCGTTCGTCGCCCACACGGTCCGAAAACGGCTCGTCGGCCTTTTCCTCGAAGCGAAAGTCGACGGTAAAGCAGTAGTACACGCACGATTTCCCGCTGAAGGGAGAGACGACCGCAGAATCCGCGCCAATTGTGCCAAAGGCGATCGTATCGCCCGCGGCACGGGCGATGGACTTGACCTCCGAACGGCGAAACATTTCGTTTCTTTTAAGCAGGAGATAAAACATCGTCGCGAAGAAGCCCAGGACCGTGAGGTTGAGGAAAATGATCATCTGCATATGAAAACGGTAGCGCATGCACAATCCGCCGTCAATGAAAATTTGATTTGGAATGGCTGCGCCGTCGGCCTCGCCCTTATGAGAATGCCCTTGACAAATATCCCGGCATGCGTATCTTTTAATTGTGAAGATTTTTCCCCGATCTTCCCTGCTTCTCCTTGCATACATCTCCCTTCTCACCTGCGGCTCCCTTGACAATTTCGAGAGCGGCGCCGGCGGCGTGAACGCCGACCCCGATCCCTCCCTCTATTTTTCGCGGCATGCGGACAAGACCTACCGGGCGGCGGTCCTCACCTTCACTTCCCGCGAGGGGATCGCGTTCTTCGACGCGTTCGTTTCCGACGAGGTGATTAGGCGCCTGTCGGTGGTGAAGAACCTGGTCCTGGTCGAGCGGACGAGGATTGACCTCGTCTTGCAGGAGCACGCGATCTCGCAGTCGGGAATCATCAGGGTAAAGGATGCGCCCAGGCTGGGAACGCTGCTTGCGGTGGACCTCCTCGTCGAGGGAACATATGTCTATAAGGACGAAGCCATCTTCGTGCGCGGGCGCACGGTGGATGCCGCGACCGGGAAGGTCGCGCATGTCTTCGCCTTCCAGCTTCCCTACCGGGCGGCGAAGGCCAAGGCGCCCGCGGAGGAGAGCCTCAAGGCGGACAAGGGATGCGAGGGCGCGCAGCGCCCCGTGCTCCTGGCGCTGAATGACCTGTCCACGCCCGCGGCGGTGGAAAACGCGGTGGACCGCGCCGTCGAACTCCCCTGGAAAAAACCGTGCGGCAGGATCCACGTGAAGGTGTGCTCGGATTTCGCGCATACGAACCTCTTCCCCCGGCGCTACCACGAGTTTCTCGCGAGGACGCTGGAATCCATGGAGGACCCCGGCGAGGAGTACTACACCGTGCGTGAAATCTTCGAATATTTCGCCCATGACGGGAGCATCAGCGAGTTCGAATGGGCGGCCGCGCGCGAGATCATGAAACGGGGCTGGCACCAGTTCTACCTGAAATACTTCTTCAAGCCCGAGCGCTACGTGGAGGCCGTGATGCACCGGCGCATCCTGGATCTCCTTGAGCTCGCGAGGGACGGACAGATCGGGAGGCCCTACGCGCTCACCGAGCACCGCATAGGACGGGACCTGCTTGTGAACGCGATGGACCGGAAGTCGGAAAAGGGGATCGCGCTGAGCCTGTTCCTGCTGCGCTCCCTTCGCCGGCCGGCACTTGCGCCCGTGAAGGAGGCGAAGCTTTTTTTCGACGTCATCAAGGATTGCTACGAGGACACCGTCACCCCGGAATACAGGAAGGAATCCATGGATCTCCTCATCGGCTTCATGAAATCGCGCCCGCCGGACAGGGACTCGGCCGACGAGCTCTGGTCCTTCCTGTACAGGCTGGAAGAGAAGTCGCACGAAAAGCCCGCTCCCTACATTCCTCACCTTGCCTATGATCCCGCGGACTTGCAGCGGATGTACGCCGAGCTGGGCGAATACCTCTGCCCCTGCCTGAAAAACGACAGGGCAAGCCATGCGGACGAGATCGGGGAATACCTGCGGCGCTACGGGGTGGCCTGTCCGTAATCGCGCAGGTACGGCGCTTGAATTAAAGGAAGCCGGTACACGGGAAAGGAGCCGGGAATGAAACGAAAGAAGCTGGGTCTCGCCCTGGCGGCGCTCGTTGCCTTTACGCACGCATGGTGCGGTTCCGCGCAGGAGGTGCCGGGGGCCGATGCCGCGCCCGGGATCATTTTCCGCGGCGCCGGCGCCATCATGAAATCGAACCCCGACGTCCGGTTCGCGGTCCTGGATTTCACGGACGGCTCCGGGAGCTTCACGGCGTACGGAAAGGTGATCGGGGACGAGACATTTTACAGGCTCCAGGCGCTCGAGGGAATCCGGCTCCTGGAGCGGCAGAAGCTGGGCGCGATCCTCGAGGAAAACCGGCTGGAAATGGCGGGACTGGTCGCGGGGAGCGGGCGCGAGCGGCTGGGACTGGTCCTTCCCGCGGACGTCCTGGTCATGGGGTCCTACCTGTTCGAGGGAGACCTGGTCCGCGTGAACGGCCGATTCACCGACGTGAGGACGGGCGAGATCAGGGGGACCTTCGCGTACTGCCTGGGACTCGTACGCGACACGGCGCGGGATGCGGAAAAGGCCCGGGAGGAGCAGGTCTCCTGCGAGCCCTACGAAAAGATCATGGAGCCGCTCATGCGGGACCTGCGCACGCCTGCGAACGTAGAGGCGGCGGTGCAGGCCGCGGTCAAAATTCCCTACAGCATGAAGTGCCGCGCGATCCACCAGCATATCATGGCGACGTTCGCGCGGGGCGGCAATTATCCCCCGGACTATGTACGCTTTCTGCGCGACACGGTGATCTCCATTCCGGACCCGGACGAGCGGGAGCGGAGGAACGCCATCTTCAATTATTTCCAGAGCGATCAGTTGATCGACGAGCTGGAATGGAACGCCGGGGTCCTCTCCATGAAGAACGCCACCGAACGGACCATAAGCCGCCTCGTGTATTACGTCCTGAACAGGGGCCGGGACCAGGATGGGGCGGTGCTCCTGAAGCGCGTCGACATCCTCATGGGGCTTGCCGCCATGGGCGCCGTGGGAAAGCCCGTCCCGCTCGCGCCGGAGGGGATGCTCCGGGCCATCATTCACGCGGGACCGGCGAACGAGACCACCCGGGATATCCGGCTGTATCTCCTTGAAAAATACGCCCCGCGCCTTTCGAAGGACAAGAAGACCCTTTCGTTCATCATGAGCTACTCGGAGGATTCGATTACGGCGGAGAAGGACCCCGCGACGCGGGCGAAATTTTATCATCACATTGCCGGAATCCTGTCTTCGGTCGACCCCGGGGACTACGGCGACCTCGTCTACCAGGTCCTCACGTTCACCTACGGCATCCACGGCCGGCATGAGGCGGAGGATGCCGCGGAGCTCCGCGCGTTTTCAACGGCGCTCGCGCCGTGGTTCTGCTACGCGGTCACGCAGACCAGGAAGGACTACCGGCTGAAGTCGGCAATCAGGATCCTGGAAAAATACGATCTCCGGTGTCCGCCGCCCTGAGAGGCGAGGGGGGGCCGAATCGCGGGACGGCGCTTCAAAATGCAGCATTCCAGAATGATGCGGAGCGGTCGGCGCGCGGTGCGGGGACGCGCATGCGCCGCGCATGTGTCGCGTTATGCGGCATTCGATCCCGTCCGCCGCACTTGACGCTCGGTCCCGAACCGAGCAGGGTGCCCGGGAGCGCCGGCCCGGGATCATTTCCATTCACCGCAAGGACCGTTTCATGATACCGGTTAACGCGCATATCGATTAGACGTTGACTTTTTTCCGCTGCCATGCTTTATCCGTTGAACAGCGGGAACCATTCCCGGGCAATGAGTTTAATTGCACCAAAAGGCCCGGACAAATGTGTTTCCAGGCCACGAAGCGGAATCTGCCGGAGGCGGAGATGTCAAAACGTGAACTGCTGAAGACCTGGTCCGTCCAGATCAGGAGCAATTTCCTCCTGCTGGCGGTCCTCCTGGTGCTCATAGGTCTTGCCCTGGCGGGACTGCACCTCAAAAGAACCGGGAGCGCGTTCTTTGGCGCGGCGGACGCGCTGCTCCTGGTGCTGGGCGTCGTCCTCATGCACGTGTCGGTCAACCTCTTCAACGAATACTCCGATTCGCGGACCGGGATAGACGATCATACCGAGCGCACCCCCTTCAGCGGCGGCACCGGCATGATCCAGGCGGGGAAGACCACCCCCGCCGCGGTGCACCGGGCCGCGTGGCTTACGCTCTGCGCCGCGTTTTTCATAGGTCTCTATTTTACCTTCAAGTCTCACTGGATGGTGATGGCCATAATGGTCGTGGGCGCCGCGTCCACGGTGTTCTACACGCGGTATCTCGCGCGCGCCCTCCTGGGCGAGTTCTTTGCCGGCCTGAGCCTGGGCTCCCTCGTCGTAATCGGTACCTTCGTGGCCCTGACGGGAAGCGCGGCAGCGGGCATGCGCGACCTGTTCCCGGCGCAGGTGATCATCGTTTCCATCCCGCCGGGAATACTCACGGCGCTGCTCCTTTTCCTGAACGAGTTCCCGGACGCGGAGGTCGACAGGGCGGGGGGGCGCTTCCACCTGGTCATCTGGCTCGGGAAGAGAAAGGCCTCGTACCTGTACGTCGCGGGACTGGCCGCGTCCTATGCCTTCATAATCGCGGCGCCGCTCCTCCATCTCTCGTCATGGTGGCTGCTCCTGGGGTGCGTCACGGTTCCGCTGGCCGTGAAGTCGGGAAGCATGGCGCTCAGGTACTGCGAGGACACGCCGCGGCTCGTCCCCGCCCTGGGCATCAACGTCATGGTGGTGCTGGGCACCGACCTCATGCTTGCCGTGGCGGTGCTGCTGGAGACGCTTTTCCCGGATTGATAATAGACTTGCTGGTTTTCTCCGATTGTGTCATTTCGAACCCGGTCTTTTCGGGTGAGAAACCTTTACCCGTTAATGCATTAAGGTTTCTCCCTGCGGTCGATGACGGATTCGCAACAACTCAAAGGCATCTGCGGTGATCGGCGTGTCCCCGCGGGAGACGGTTTCAGCCCGGGGCGCATCGGCGCCCTGCCGGCGTCATGAAGAAGCGCCTTTTCGTCTCCCAATATATGTTTGACAATAAACCGAAAACCGCTCACCTGGATAAGTACCATCGGAATTCATTATTGGAATGCGCCTTGAAAATTAATTCCCGGATACCGTTCACCGCATGCATACAGAAGAAGGATTGAAGAGGGAAATCGGTCTCTGGGGACTCACCTCGAACATTATTAATATCGTCATCGGCTCCGGGATCTTCGTCCTGCCCGCCCTGGTGAGCGAGGGGCTCGGGGCGGCCGGGATCCTGGCCTACCTGTTCTGCGGTTTCCTCGTCACGCTCATCATGCTCTGCTTCGCCGAGGTGGGTAGCCTTGTCACCATAACCGGCGGAGCGTACGCCTATGTGGAAACCGCGTTCGGGAAATACCCTGGATTTCTCGCCTCGAACCTGCTCATCTTCGGAACCTCGCTCATGGCGTCCGCCGCGGTCGCGAACGCGCTGGCGAACACGCTGTCGTACCTGTTTCCCCTGTTTGGCGATCCGTGGTTCCGGGCGGGTTTTTTCATAACGATATTCACCGGACTCGCGACGGTGAACGTCATTGGAATCCGCCAGGGAATTTCGCTCGTCAAGTTTCTCACTCTTGCCAAGCTCACTCCCCTGCTGCTGCTCGTCGTCTGGGGCTCCACGGAGATCGCGCTCGAAAACCTTCGCTGGCTGCAGGAGCCGTCGATGGGCGAAGTCGGGAAGGTCGCACTGGTTCTTTTCTTCGCCTTCCAGGGGGCCGAAAGCAGCCTGAGCGTGAGCGGTGAGGTCCGGAACCCCGGGAAGACCGTGCCGCGGGGCATCATGCTGAGCTTCCTGATCATTCTGATCATCTACGTCGCCGTCCAGCTTGTCGCGCAGGGAATACTGGGCGCCGCCTTCCCCGAATACAAGACGGCGCCCCTGGCGGAGGCGGCCCGGAGGATCATGGGCCCGGCCGGGGTCACCCTCATGATCGCGGGCGCCGCCGTTTCCATGTTCGGCTACCTGACGAGCGATTTATTGAACATGCCCAGGGTGCTCTTCCGCGCCGCGAAGGACGGGGTGATCCCCGTCAGGCCGCTGGCGTTCGTACATTCAAGGTTCGCCACGCCCTATATCGCGGTCATCGCCTTCTCCGCCCTGGGGTGCGTGTTCGCGATCACCGGCGAATTCAAGCAGCTGGCGATTCTCTCGTCCTCCTCCGTGCTCCTGGTGTACATGGGAGTCGCGCTCTCCGCGATCAGGCTCAAGGCGCGCGGGAACAATGCTTCATCGACGTTCAGGATACCCGGCGGCAACGTCATCCCGGCATTCGCCGTAATCACGATCCTCTGGTTCCTGTCGAACCTGTCCGTCGAGGAAATGACGGGACTCGCGGTGATGCTCGCGGCGCTGAGTGCGCTATATTTGTTGATAAAATACCGTGGGCTTGATAGAAAGGGGACCCGTTAATGCATCTTATTTTCCGGGTGCGCGGGGCGCAGGTTTGCTCCGGGAGGCGTACAGGGGCTCGAATCTCCGGAATCGGAACGGAATTATCAAAAACCGAGGTAAACAAATGAGGCGAGGCACATTCAGATCACTGGCGGCCGTGCTGCTCGTCCTCGCATGCGCGGCGTTCGTGCCGGCGGGGTGTTCAAAAGCGGCTTCGGACAGGGTACGCGCGGGCGTCGCGGCGAATTTCATAAAGCCCTTCGGCGAGATCGCCGCCGCATTCGAGGCGAAGACCGGGATCAGGGTCGAGGGGACCTTCACCTCGAGCGGCACCCTCTACAGCCAGGTAAAGAGCGGCGCGCCCTATGACATGTTCCTGTCCGCGGACGAGGACAGGCCCGCCAAACTTTACAGGGAAGGGCTCGTGGAAGCTCCGTTCGTGTACGCGATGGGCAGGGTCGTGCTCTGGTCGCTCAACAGGGAGACCTGTTCCGCGAAGGGC
>CALMJO010000493.1 GCA_937864375.1 uncultured Spirochaetota bacterium | reverse complement strand
GTTTACTATGTTAGATCCAGATAAAGCTTGAAAAAGCTGCCTACTTCAATAAGATTTTTGTTGGAGACAAAATCCCTTAAAGAAGGAGGCAGCTTGGTGAGTACTTCAAAGATACAGCAGCATGTGGTGGAAAATCAAGAAGTTTTCGTGGGACTCGAAGACTCAAAGAGAACCTGGGTGGTGTGCGCGAGAAGTGGCGGCATGATAGTTCAGGAAACGAGCATGCCTGCGATCTATGATGGACTCAAGAATTACCTCGGGAACAGCTTTCCTGGGTGCAGGATCAAGATAGTCTACGAAGCGGGATTCCGGGGTTTCGGATTGCACGATCGGCTGGTGGAAGACGGTTTTGAGTGTACGGTGACCCCACCGCATACGGTGACCGAGGAAAAGTGCAGCCGCCAGAAGAATGACCGCGTGGACAGCCGGAGGCTGGCCAAGAACCTGGAGAACCGGGATTGCGGGCGTTGTCACGTGCCGGATAAACAGCTTCGTGAGGATCGACAACTATCGAGGTTGTACGAACAGGTGCAAAGAGACATTACGCGTGAAAGCAACAGGATACGAAGAGCAATAGACTTTCACGGTCTGGACGGACACTTCAAGGCGGGAAAGTGGACCCGGAGAGATTACCAGGCAGCGAAGAAGGTTCTTGAGAGGCTTGAGCTTTCACACTCAATGCGAGTGACGTTTGAGATGTATTATAGTATCATTGAAACGCTGTGGGAAAAGAAGAAAGAGCTGATCAAAGAATTGAAGACGATTGCTCAGGACGATCGCTACAAGAAGCAGGTACGGATTCTCAAGAGCGTTCCAGGGATCGGCATCATGACGGCGATTCGCCTGCTCCTCGAATGGGGAGATGTGAGCCGGTTCACCCGGAAGGAAGAGTTCGTGAATTTTCTTGGCCTGGCGCCACGGGAGCAGAGTTCGGGAGATCGAGAACGCCGGGGCCATATTACTCGGCAAGGATGTCGCTGGGTGCGGGCCTGGCTGGTGGAAAGCGCGTGGGTCGCGCTGCGCCACGATCCAGCCTTGTTGGCGAAATTCAACAGGATATCGTCTCACAGTGGCAGGAAGAAGATTGCGATAGTGGCTGTAGCGCGAACGCTTGCGACACGGTGTCGCGCAATACTGATGTCAGGGGAAGAATACACAATTGGGCTAGTGGCGTAAGGGAAGGTACGAAAATGAGATTTCTAAACATCCAGTGCGGTGTTCTATGAAAGGATTCATGACTAAACTGGCGCATGACGCTCCCCATCTTGTAAAACGATTACGTAAATGGGTTTGTCAGCGCCACTAATTCAGGACGAACATGTAAACGGTGCCTTGAGCACGAATAGCGGATTAGAAACTTTCGTTGTAACCGTGGGATGCAGGAAAAGGAGAACGACAAATTATTGATGAAGTCGGTAATAATTATTTGAAATCTACATAGCGGAGATGGGGGGATGGATGAGATTCGGGAGATAAAAGATTTGGTTTGCCGACTATAAGTATCGAACTCAAACCAGCACTCCCAATCCTTATCTCCTCCATCGCCGTTAATCCTTTATCTCCTCATCCCCTCTGCTGTTGCCGTTAGTCACTTTATACCTTTACGATCCCGGCTCTATTTCTTCGCGGGCTTCCGGGGTTCGCGCGCGATCCGCTCCGCGACGATGATGCTCGAGCGCTCCGGATTGAACCCGTAGCCGAATGCGAAGGGCAGCGGGCCGGTGGACTTTTCCTTCATGGCCTTCTGGAGATCGGGCTGGAGCTGGTTCGCGAACATCTGCAGCAGCGTGTAGGTGCCGTGGAACGAGAGCTTCCATTCCTTGTCGCTGAAGTGCTTGATGGGACAGCCCGAATCGTCCTGAACAATGTAGTCGCTCGCGCCCAGCACTATTCCGCGCATGGTGGTGAAATTGTCCCATGAAAGGAGATAGGAGGCCGACTTCATGAAGGTGGTGACCCCGCTCTGCTTCTTTAGATACACCACGAAGTGCGGCGTTTTCTTGAGCGCGTTGTCGCTCACGTCGATCTTGAAGAAGCGCGCGCGCTTGATCGCGGCGCCCTTCCCTTTCCGGAATATGATTTCCACGCCCGCGATATCCCCGCCGGCTCCCTTTGATTCGGTGTCCACCAGGTTTCCCTCGCGGTTCACGTAGACCCGGTGCACATCCAGGAGCTCGTACTGGTAACGCGCGAGAAATACCATCATGATGCCCGTGATGCTGGAAAACGCCTCCGCCTTCACGTCACCCTGCATCTCGGAGGTGCGGAAGAAGTTCAGGTCAAGCAGCGTCCTCAGCGCGTTCGCGAGACCGTTCAGGTTGGCCGTGATCTTCTCCTGGGACATGGCGCGCGGGTCCGGCACCTCGCCGAACGATTCGAGTCCGATCATGGTGAAATCCTCGCCCTCGGGAAAGAAGAAGAGCGCGTTCAGGATATCCGGCCCGCTGAAGGGGTAGAACACGCGGTAGCTCACGTCGTCGCGAATGTGCTTTTCCCGCCAGGGCACGATCTTCCGGTATTTCACCAGGTCGTACTGTTTCCACGCCTTGTCCATCTGTTCCCTGTAGGCGGCGTACTGCTTGTTCTGGGTCTGGGTATAGAAGGGAGAATCGGGGGTCACGGGAAGGCCCGAAATGAACGCCGCCACCTGGTTGAAATAGGCCGCGTTCCTGTATTTTTCCTGGATGCCCTTCTCATCGCCGGGACCGGATTCCCCGCAGGAAACGAGCAGGGCTCCAGAAATGACGATACAAAGCGCACATGCGATCGAAAGCATGGCTCGTACACCGTTGCGGCCGAATATTGTTTTCATGTTTTACTGGTCCTTGTTACGCCGTGTGGGATAGGCGGACCCGGAAAACGGGTTCCCGGCCGCTCGGCTGCGTATATACGGGAATTCACGACTGAGTCAAGTGAATTTTACAGCTTTTTAGCGGGAATGACACATCAGTCAATATATAAAATTGCGCCCGGCATGAGAAGTGCTATTATTATGCTGTTTTCAGGACAGGTTTATACCATGGAACTGCAATTTCTACTAGCCGACGTGCCGGGGTTCATACCGATGAGCGAGGGCAAGAGAGTACGCGGCGCGGTACAGGTATACGGCACGCAGGCCAGGGACCAGATCTATTCGATCGGTCTCCGGTTTTTCAACGAGATGGGAATTTCCAATTTCCTTGACGACGTATTCTGCTGCGTGGACGAGCTGATCAAGAACGCTGTAAAGGCGAATTACAAGCTTCTCCTCATAATGGAGACCATGTACTGCCTCAACTCCCGCATGAATCCCTGAGCTTCCCCGGACGAGATCGACACCGCGATCAGGGACACGCTGCGCAACCGCCATGCGTACGACCGCATCGCCTCCGAGATCAGCCGCCGCGAGAACATTTCGGGCATGGTGCGGGAGGTGCTCAACGAGGAGGCGCGGCACCTCTCCATCAAGAACCGCGTTTACCGCGAGCAGCGCGAATACACGGACGAGGAGAAAGAGGTCTTTCGGAAGCTCCGCAACCTCCAGAAGATACGCGCCGCGATGAAGCGGAACGATTTCAAGATCATCCTTCGCATGGAGGCGCGCGATGACACCGTATGCATCGAGGTGACCAACACCGCGCCCATACTCTCGCACGACCTCTCGCGCATCCGCGAGAAGCGCCGCGAGAACTGGCAGTGCCGCGCGCAGGGTCGCGAGTACGAGTTCTTCGTGGACAACATCGACACCAGCGAGTCGGGCTTCGGACTGGGATACGCCACCATCGACTGCCATTTATTAAACATGGGCATAGACCCCGAGAACGCGATCGACATCACCAGCGACCGTGACACCACGGTAAGGCTCAACCTGCCCCTGGACGCGCTCAGGAAAAAATGCGGGGAGTGATGCTCTCCTTCTCCCCGTCCCGGATCCCCTAATCATCCGGGCGCACGACTTTACAGACGTTCCCTCAGCGCATCCTTCAACCAACGTCCGTCACGCGACATTGCAGCGTGTCCATCGACAGTCGGCCCCCCGGAGAATGCGGGATTCTGCCATGGCATAATCCCGAACAGTGTTCGTCTTTTTTCCCGAAACTCCTTGACACCCGCAAGTCGGGTACTAGTCTGTGAATGTACCGCACGCAATCCCTTTCATTCAGGAGGCATTATCATGTTCGATTTTCTGTACACCGGCGAGCAGCTCAGGCTCCGCGACGAGGCGCGGGCGTTCACCAAGTGGGTGCCCAAGGAGATGATCCTTGACATGGACGCGGAAAAGATCCAGTTTCCGCATGAATACCTCAAAGAGGCAGGGAAGAGGAACCTCCTTGGCATACGTATCGCGAAGAAATATGGGGGACGGGGGCTCGGCTGGATCGAGGACGGGATCGTCGCGGAGGAAGTGGGCGTGGCGAGCTACAGCCTGGCATGCCTCTGGGGCGTGGGCGCCGACATCGTGTGCGAGGCGATCTGCGAGTTCGGAAGCGAGGAGCTCAGGCAGGCGGTCGTGGTGCCGCTCTTAAAAGGCGATGTCTACGCGGCCGAGTGCCTCACCGAGCCTCGCGGCGGGAGCGACTTCTTTGGCGCGGCGACGACGGCGCGCAGGGACGGCGACGACTGGATCATCAGCGGGCAGAAGCGCTTCATAGTTGGCGCCGAGGGCGCCGACTGGTTCCTGGTCTACGCCGTCACCGACCCGTCCGCGCCGCCCCACAAGCGCATGACCTGCTTCATGGTGCCGCGCGGCAAGGGCGTGGAGAGCAAGTACATCTACGGGCTCATGGGCGTGCGCGGCGGCGGGGCCGGACGGCTCATAATGACCGACGTGCGCGTCCCCGAGCGCTACGCACTCAACGGGATCAACGGCGGATTCGACGTGTTCCAGCGCATGATGATCCCGGAGAGGCTGGGGACCGCCACCATGACGATAGGCTCAGTTCGCCCCGCGATCGAGATCGCGACCCGGTACACCACGATGCGAAAGGCGTTCGGCTTCCCGATCATGAACTTCCAGGCCGTGGGCTTCAAGGTCGCCGACTCCGTCATGCTCCTGGACGCGTGCCGCTCCCTGGCCTACACCACCGCGCGCGCGGCGGACTCCGGCACCGTGCACGCCGGGAGGCTCCGCCGCATGGTGTCCGAATCCAAGAAGTTCATCACAGAGTCCTGCTGGACGATCGCGAACAACTGCATGCAGGTGATGGGCGGGATCGGCTACACGAGCGTCTATCCGCTCGAGCGCATCGTGCGGGACATCAGGCTCTCCATGATCTGGGTGGGCACGAACGAGATCATGCAGTACATCATCCAGAACGAGTGGTACAAGGAGTATCACAAGGTCCTTTCAAAGGAAGACGTGCGCGATGTGGAGATGGACGCCCTGGGCGCTGACCTTTCAGAGGAAAAGGTGTACGAATAGAAATTCACATAACGACAACGGAAAAGGGGATGAGGAGATAAAAGATCAACGGCGATTGAAGAGATGGGGAGCGGGTTTGACTTATTGCGAACGTGCGCTCAGCTTCCTTGAGTCGGACCCCACTTCTTTATCTCCTCTATCTCATCCATCCCCCTCTCCCCTATTCTTACACGCCGTTCAGATCAGGTCCCGCCGGCCTTTGGTTTTTTATCAACCTTGTAGATCTTGATATCGAAGGACTGCACCTTGAAGGAATAAATGCTGTTTTCCGGCTTGATGAGGCCGGGAACGCAGGAATTGTATGCCGCCTCCTCCTTCCTGACGGAGTTCACGACCACGTAGTCGGGATCGAGCCCGGCGATGCTCTTCATGTTTTCCGGCTCACGCAGATTGGAATAGATGATTTTAAGATCGCTTTCGAGCGCGATCATGGGCGCCCAGTCGCCTATGATCACGCAGTCCGCGGGGAGCGTATTCACGAAGTTCATGGCTTCCCTGATGGCGAAGGTCTTGTTGTACTGCCATGAGAGCAGGTAGATCAGCTGGATCTGTATGAGGAGGAATACCATGAGTTTTCCGCTCGCGCGCCTCTGGATGAAGTACACCACGTCGTCGAAACGGCGTGCAAAATAGTACGCGAGCGAGACGAGCAGGAACGCCATAATGAACACGATCTGCACGTGCTTGTCGCCAAGGTTGCCCTGTGAGATGTTCAGGTAGAAATTGTTCATGATGAGACGGCGGTTCTCGAAGTCCATGAACAGCATCATGAAAAAGATTACCACCTGGAGACTCATGTATAACACCAGCAGGAACGCCATAAAAGAGCCCATGATGCCGCGCTTCCTGAGAGACCTCCTCGCGAGGATCTTCATTTCGCTGCCGTGGTTGCCGGCGAAGCGCGCCGCCAGGTAGATGATGGAGAGCTCGGAAAAAAGAAAATAACGCAGTTGACCGCGAACCGCGAGATACGCGAACAGGAAAGAAAATATGAACTGCATGGTGAAGTAGATGTCTATCTGGTACTCGAGGAGGTCCTCGCGGGAGTAATGAATGTATTTTTTATTGAAGAGCAGCTTCATCATGGCAAGGCATGAAAGCACCGCGAACAGGAAGGTGTTCGGCTGAAGGTAGATTATCTCCAGGAACCACATCTTGCCAAGCAGCATAAGAGGCTTGTCCACGCACCGGTCCCCTCCCCACACGTACAGCGCCACCGACACGAGGCCGATGAGGGCAAGGCCGTAGATGAACAGCCGGTCGGGCTGTACCCATGACGGGCAGCGGCGCTTCTCCCTGAAATACGGAATGGTCGCGGCGAAGAAGAAGGCGATGAGGATGGAGCTCAGGTAGATGAGGAATGATTCCTTGATGTTCATCCCGGCCGCCGTGAAGAGCCCGATCAGCACCACGATGAGGACCGCGTATCCCGGACGGAACGGCTTATGCGTTGACACCCGTTGGCCCAGGAACGCGAACAGGGGCGGCATGAGCGCCGTTCCCAGGACAAGCATGGAGAGCTCGTAAAGCGCGACCTTCGAATGGAAATAATAGACGACGTTTATGGAGAGCGCCAGTCCCGTGAGAAAGACCATTCGCCCCTTGAAAAAGAACGCGAGCGTGATGAGCATGATGGCGATGATGATCTCGGAGATCCAGACCGTCATGTACCTCAGATTAATCACCTTCATGCCGAAGTTTTCAAAGATGAACAGCTGCAGCTCGTACATGAGCCGCGAGTCGTTCGCGTGGCCCTGGTATTCGTCGCCGGGTGGGCGGTAATCGCTCGCATACTTCACGACGTTGCGCGCGTCGAGCATCCCGCAGCCCTCGTCGATGCAGGCGGTCTCGCTCCACGGGAAATAATCGGGCGGATCGCTCTCCAGGCTGTAAAGCCGCAACAGGGTTCCTGCGATCAGGATGCCCGCGATGATGAGCGCCTTGTTGACGATGTCTGCGGTGCGCGGCTTTTTCATGCCTTGCTCGTACGCGGTGCCCGGCCTTTTCCGGCACGAATCCCCGCCCGCCTCACGGGCGAAAGGGTCCCGTTCTCCAGGTGGTACCATGAGTCGGCGCGCTCCACTATTCTCCGATCGTGCGTGACGACCACCCACGAGATGCGTTCAGCATTTTTCAGTTCGACGAAGAGGTCAATTATCCCGTCCGATGTCACATCGTCCAGGTTCCCCGTGGGCTCGTCGGCAAGCACGAGACGGGGGCCGTTCACGATCGCGCGGGCCAGCGCGACGCGCTGTTTTTCGCCCCCCGAGAGGGTCGGGGGACGCTGATCGAGGATATCCCCGAGTCCCAGGTATTCAACCATGTATTTCATGCGCGCTTCCGTATTCCTCATGTCCGGGTTCAGGAGCGCAGGGTACACCATGTTCTGGTATGCGCTCATATCCGGGAGCAGGTTGAAAAACTGGAAGACGAATCCAATCTCCCTGTTGCGGAAGCGGGACCGCGCGCGGTCTCCCCACCGGTAGATGTCGTTCCCGTCGAAGCGCACGGTCCCCTCGTGGGGGCGCAGCATCCCCGAGCTTATGCCCAGTAGCGTGGACTTGCCCGAGCCCGATTTCCCGGTGATGCATACGAGCTCGCCCTCGGCCACCGCGAGGTTCACGTTTGTTAATATTGAGCGCTTCCCGAATGAGATGGATATCCCCGAGATTTCGAGGAGCGGCGCGCGCTCGGCGCCCTGTCTCTTATACACATCTCCGAGCCCACGAGACCGTACTAGATCTC
>CALMJO010000492.1 GCA_937864375.1 uncultured Spirochaetota bacterium | reverse complement strand
GTAGTGCGAAAATAGCCCATAGGCTCCCGAAATCGTCGCCCCCGACGCGGAGTCGATCACGGGCATCAAGCCCAGCGATTTCCCCTGGGACCGAAGCGTCCCGCGCAGGGCACCGGTGTCGAAGCGGAACTCCTTCCCCTCGCGAGTAAAGCGAACGCTTTCGGAAATGCTTTCCATGTACATCCCCCCGAGGCTCCACGCAAGGGTGTGCTTCCCGCGCTCTAATTCCAGATAAAGGGTCTTCCCGTCGGGAGAAAAAACAAGGCCTGCGGGCTGGTGGGCCAATGGACGCAGATCCCGCTTGAGCCTGCCCCTGTTGTCCCAGATGCGAATGGCGCCGGTCAGGTTGCCGCCTCCCTGGAAACCGGCGACCAGATGGCGCCCGTCGCCGCTGAGCGCCGCACGCTGGGCACCGCCCACGGCGTTGTCGCCCTCGCCGCGCGTCTTCATGGTCCCCTCGTAGGCGCCTTCAACCGAATACTTGAAGAATTCCCAGAACGAGTTTATGATTACGGATTTGCCGTTCGGGGTGAACATGATGTTGTGCGTGTTCCCCCCCTTATGGGGGAAAGACCGCAGGTGGTTTCCTTGACTGTCGAAGACACAGAGCTTCGATTTATTCATAAGCAGGATTCGGGATCCGTCGGGGCTGAACTCGGCGAGTTGGGGGTTGGCGCAGTCCACAGGGGATTTTTTTTCGCCCTGGCGGGGCGGCTTGGACGTTACGAGGTCGGCGATGAGGTCGCCCTCGATGGTCCAGATGCGCGCGTAGGACATCCAGCCGTCGGTCGTCTTGATGGCCTCGCCGCAGGTCACGAAGCGCGCTCCGTCGGGGCTCAGGGCCATATGGTGTACGGCAGAAGGACGGCTTGGTATCGTACCGGCGACCCGCAGGGTCTTCAGGACGTTCCAGTCGGCGTCCCTGATATGGACGAATTCCGAACCGGTCGTGGTGAGGATGCGCCCCTGGGGGCCGTAAAGTATATGCGTTACGCCCTGTTTTGCCAGGTCGTCCCTGAGTGCCCGCAGAGGTTTGCCGTCAATGGCAAGCTCATAGACCGCGTTGCGGGCCCCCACCGCGATACGCGTTCCGTCGGTGGAAAATGCCAGGCAGGTGAATTCGGTGTCCGGGAAGGGAATGGTCCTCAAGAGAATGCCGTCGATGCTCCAGATCTTCACGGTACGGTCCTGGGCCGCGCTCACGATGAGTCTCCCGTCGGGTGAAATCCTGATATCCACGACATTATTCTCGTGGGAGCGCTGGAACATGACCTCGGGGTTTCCCGTGAGCTCGATCGTTGTGTAGTCCGGACCGGGGGGAACGGTAAATCCTCCGTCGTCGAACGTGAAGGTCTTTTCGGGTGTCCTGCCGCCGGGCTTCTTGCCTCCGTACGGGGCCTTTTTCACCTCGGCATGGTCAAGGGTGCACGAGGCTAAGAGGCAGAGCGCGACGGAGTAAACGAGCATGGCGTATGGCCGCTTCATGGTTTTCCTCCAGTGAGAACGAGTGCGTACGCAGCGCGCTGAAACAGTAAGGATTATACTCCGGGAGTTGGCCATTGTAAAGCAC
>CALMJO010000491.1 GCA_937864375.1 uncultured Spirochaetota bacterium | reverse complement strand
TTATACTACCAGACCGCCAATAAATCCAAAAATATTCTCCCCGGGGCCGTCTTTTTAGGGGACACGCCCGGGTGAATCGCGCCTATTGGATTGACACGTCGCGGGCAAAGGCCCATAATCGGGGCAGCGGGGAGGGGTTCCGATGAAGGCCGGCATTACGGGCGGTGGGGCCATGGGCGCATTGTTCGCCCATTACATGGACAGGGCGGGCGTCGAATGGGCGCTCTACGACAATTCCACGGAGACGGTCGACGCCTTCCGGCAGGGCGTCACCGTGCGCGTCGATGAGACGGACATTATCCTCGAAGGCCCGGTTTCGACGGGGGCCGACGTACTTCGCGGCTGCGGCGTCGTCTTCATGTTCGTGAAGAGCTTTGCGACGGCCGGAGCGATAAGCGCGATAGCTCCCTTCCTGGATCCAGGCTCCGTCGTGGTGAGCCTCCAGAACGGCCTGGGGAACGCCGAGACGATATCCCGCATAACGGGTGCCGGGCGCCTCGTGTACGGCTCGACCATGGTGGGGGCCGCGAAGACCGGCCCGCGCACCGTGGTCTACGGCGGGGGCGGCGGCGTGACCATAGGCGGGAGCGATCCGGCGGCGGTGGAGCGCGTGCGGGAGCTCCTCGCGCGCGCCGGCCTCTCCGTCACCGTGAGCCCGCGGCCCAATGATGCCGTGTGGCGCAAGGCCGTGATCAACGCGGCGATCAATCCGCTGGGGGCGCTCCTGGGCGTGCCCAACGGCGCGCTGGCGACGAACCCTCACGCGCGCGAGATCCAGGGACTCATCGTCGCCGAGGCGACGGCGGTCGCGCGCGCGCGCGGCATGGACCTCGAGGCCGCCGGGCTCGCTCGCGAGGTCGCGGCCGTGTGCGCATCCACCGCGAAAAACCTCTGTTCCATGCTGCAGGACGTGCGCGCGGGCCGCAGGACGGAAATCGACGCGATCAACGGCGCGATAGCCCGGTACGGGGAGGAATCGGGCATCCCGGTCCCGTATAACCGGTTGATGGCAATGTTGATCAATGCGAAGGAATCGATGGCGGTGCCGTAGGGTCGAATCGCGATTCGACTGTACATGATCGCGATTCGGCCGCGCATGATCGCCATTCGGCCGTACATGATCGCCATTCGGCCGCGCATGATCGCCATTCGCCGCACCCGACCAACCATGCATCCATGAACGTGGTGCATGCGATTCGGCCCCCCTAACCTCGCCAAATAGTGTTTGACATGCGCGCATCCCTCGATGAGCTTTTAGAAAGCTTTGCATCATCAATTCAAATTATTCGACGCACCACACTCTACCACACAAGGAGCACCATATGAGCGCACAGAAATTCTGCGATTATACCGTTGATGAATCCGGCGTCGCCGTCATGACCATCAACAATCCCCCCATGAACACGCTGAGCCAGCCGGTCCTCGCCGACATCAGGGACGCCATCACCCGCGCCAACGCGGACACCGCCGTCCGCGTGGTCGTGTTCACCGGCGCGGGCAAGGCCTTCATCGCGGGGGCCGAAATCCGCGAGTTCCTGGACAGGAACACGAAGAAGGACGGCGCCGAGTACCTCGTGAACGGCCAGGACGTCCTCAACCTCATCGAGAACTCGGACAAGCCCTACATCGCCGCGATCAACGGCTTCTGCCTGGGCGGCGGCATGGAGACGGCGCTCGCCTGCCACATCCGCCTCGCCGACGAGACCGCGCAGATAGGCCTGCCGGAGATCAAGCTGGGCATCATCCCCGGGTACGGCGGCACGCAGCGCACCACGCGGCTCATCGGAAAGGGACGCGCCTACGAGCTCATCCTCTCAGGCAATTTCATCAACGGGAAGCAGGCGGAGCTCTACGGCGCCGTGAACCGGGCGACCCCCAAGGGAGAGGTGCTGGAAGAGGCGAAGAAGCTCGCGAAGACGATTGCGGGCAAAAGCCGCGTGAACGTGAGCCGCGCCATGCGCGCGATCAAGGAGGGGCTCGCGATGGAATTCACCGCGGCCCTCAAGTTCGAGCGCGAGCTCTTTGGCGAGTGCTGCGAGAGCGACGACAAGCGCGAGGGGACCACGTCGTTCCTCGAAAAGCGCGACGCGAAGTTCACGGATAAATAATCCGCGCGGCCCGGGAAGGTCGCGAACATTCATAGACGGGGCGCGGTCATTTCGCGCCCCGCATCATTTAGGAGAGGTCCATAATGTCAAACGAGCCAAGAAAAGTCCTCATCCTCCAGGGAAGCCCCCGGAAAAACGGCAACACCGCCCTCCTCGCATCGCGCCTCGCCGAATCGGCCCGGCTGACGGGAGCGCAGGTTGAGTCCCTCTACATCCATGGCATGGACATAAAACCGTGCCAGGCATGCTGGAAGTGCCAGGACCCCGCCGCGAAGGGGTGCGTCATCCAGGACGACATGCAGCAGGTGTTCCCAAAGCTCATCGAGGCGGACGCCTGGGTAATCGCCACGCCGGTTCACTGGTTCAACATGACGGCGCAGACGAAGCTCTGGATGGACCGCTGCTTCGCCCTCGCCCGGTACGGGAAGCGGCCTTTTAAAAAAAACATAGGCATTCTCATCGCCTTTGGCGACAGCGACGCGTTCAGGTCCGGCGCGGTGAACGCGATCCGGTGCTTCCAGGACTCGTTCAATTACGTGGGTGCGACCATCGCAGGCATCGTGTATGCAAGCGCCACGAAGGCCGGTGAGATCGGGGAAAACGCGGAAGTCCTGGCGGAGGCCGAACGGCTGGGAAAGAAGCTGGCGGAGATGTGAAACGACAGAGATGTTAGGTTAGCCGCCCCCCGACCCCCCAGAGGGGGGCATTGAATTCAGAATGACCTATACTAAACACACCAGGCAGGAGCCTTTACCACCCTTTGGGGGGTAAGGGGGGCAGGTAAAAATCAGTCAGAACTTGTAGATCTCCACGCTGTAGGTCTTGACCCAGTGCTTTTTGAGCACTTCCTTGGCTTCCTTTATCTTGTCGACCTCCATGATCATGATGGCCTCGTCTCCCCTCAGGTTGATGAAGGGATACATGGTCTCGATGTTCACGTGCGCCTCGATGAGGGGACGGAGCACCGCGTTCAGTCCGCCGGGATGGTCGGGCGTCGCCACGGCGATCACCTCGCGTGTGGTCACCGTGAGGCCGCTGTTCCTGAGCACGGATTCCGCGCGGGACGGGTCGCTCACGATCATGTGGACCTGCACGGGCGAGAGCACCGACGAGGCCATGATCGCCTTTATGTTGATCTGCTCCTTTTCGAGAATGTCGCAGAGCTCGTTCAGCTTTCCCGGTTTGTTCTCCAGTGCTACGCTCACCTGGGTGATAGGCATGACTCCCTCCTTGTACTGCGGTTTATTTCCCGAACGGGAACCCGTCGTATCCCTGCTGTATCGCCTTTACGGTAACTTCCGCAAGCTTTTTCTTTTCGCCCATGAGATATTCAACGCTCTTGCAGAGCGATTCGATCTTGATGACGCCTGTCAGCTTTACAAACGCGCCCAGGATCACCATGTTGGAAGAGCGGATGCTCCCAAGCTCCTTCGCGATGTCGTTCGCGGGGACCGGGTAGACGTCAATGTCGCCGCGGAACGGCATGTCCGGCACGACGTTCGAATTGTACATGAGCTGTCCCCCGGACTCAAGCCTGTTTCCGAACATCTTGGCCGAGGGCTGGTTGAGCGCCACCACGAAATCCGGCGCCGAGGCGACCGGGGACGCGATCTCCTCGTCCGCGATGCTGATCGTGCAGTTGGCCGTGCCTCCCCGCACGGCCGCGCCGTACGCGGGAAGGTAGGTGACGAAGTAATCGTCGTACATGGCTGCGTTGCCCAGTATGTTGCCCATGGTGAGGACGCCCTGTCCCCCGGAGCCCGCGAACATTATCTTTACCAGCATACTAGGCCCCTCCCCCGCGCTTGTCCGTGAGCACGCCCAGCGGAAATTCCTTCATCATGACCTCGGACACCCACTCGAAGGATTCCTTGGGGGTCTTCTTCCAGTTCGTGGGACAGGGGGAGAGCACCTCGATGATCGAGTAGCCCTGCCCGTCCACCTGGCACTGGAATGCCGTGCGGATCGCCTTCTTGGTCTTCTGGACGGCCGCCGGTCCGTTCACGGCCACGCGCTCGGCGTACACCACTCCCGGGAAGCTCGCGACCACGTCGGTGATGTGGAGCGGGTATCCCTCGAACCTGGGATTGCGCCCGCCCGGAGAGGTCGTCGTCTTCATGCCCAGGAGCGTGGTAGGCGCCATCTGCCCTCCCGTCATCCCGTATACCGCGTTGTTTATGAAAATGACGCAAATGTGCTCGCCGCGGTTCGCCGAGTGGATCGTTTCCGCGGTGCCTATGGCAGCGAGGTCGCCGTCGCCCTGGTAGGTGAACACGAAGAGGTCGGGGCGCACGCGCTTGATCCCCGTCGCCATCGCCGTCCCGCGCCCGTGGGCCGATTCCAGCATGTCGATGTCAAGGTACTTGTAGGCGAGCACCGCGCAGCCGGCGGGATTCACGCACACGGTCCTCTTGCCAAGGTCCATCTCCTCGAGCAGTTCCGCGACGAGGCGGTGGACGATGCCGTGCCCGCAGCCCGGGCAGTAATGGCTCACGACGTTCTGCTTGTGGTATTTGGGAAACGCGTTCAGAAGTTTCATGACGATGCCTTCACCTTCAGCTGGTATTCGCGGTAGAGGATGCGCGCGAACTCCGCGGGAGTCGGAACCACGCCGCCCGGCCGGCCGTGGAAGTGGACCGTGCCTTTGCCCTCGAGCGAGAGCAGCACGTCCTCGAGCATCTGGCCGGTGCTCATTTCGAACACCACGAAGCTGTTCACCCGGCGCGCAAGCTCCTGGAGTGCGGGCGTCGGGAAGGGCCAGAGGGTTATGGGACGGATGAGCCCCACGGGCACGCCGTCTTTCCGTACGCGCTTGATCGCGGCCTTGGCGATGCGCGCCGTGGTCCCGTAGGCGACGGCGACGATCTGGGCGTCCTGGGTCATGTATTCTTCCCAGCTGGTTTCGTTCGCGGTGATCTCCTGGTACTTGCGCACGAGCATCCAGTTGTGGCGCTCCATCTCGGTCGTGTCAAGGATGAGGGACGCCAGGTAGCGGCTGGGGCCGTCTCCCCTGCCGTGGAGAGCCCAGTCTTTTTCCGGCAATTTCGCGATGGGCTCGGGGAAGACCACGGGCTCCTTCATCTGGCCCAGCATCCCGTCGCCCAGGATCATCACGGGCGTCCGGTAGTGGTCCGCGATGTCGAACGCCTTGTAGGTGAGGTCCGCGACCTCCTGCACCGACGCGGGCGCGAGCACCGGGGTGCGGTAGTCGCCGTGTCCGCCGCCGCGCGTCGCCTGGAAATAGTCTCCCTGCGCCGGCGCGATGTTGCCCAGTCCCGGCCCGCCGCGCATCACGTTCACGATCACCGCGGGAAGCTGGAAGCCGGCCAGGAAGGAGATGCCCTCCTGCTTGAGACTTATGCCGGGGCTCGACGACGAGGTCATGACGCGCGCACCCACCGCTGAGGCGCCGATCACCATGTTAATGGCCGCGGTTTCGCTTTCGGACTGGAGGAACACTCCCCCCTTTTGGGAAGCTGTTCGGCCATGTATTCGCCCAGCTCGTTCTGGGGAGTGATGGGGTATCCAAAATAGCTCGCGCAGCCCGCACGTATCGCCGCCTCGCCAAAGGCGTGGTTCCCGCTAATGAAAATCTTATTCTCCTTCACTATACACCTCGATCGCGATCTCGGGGCAGAGGAGCGTGCACACCATGCATCCGTTGCACTCGCCCTCCGGGTTCGCCTCCGCGTAATAATAGCCCTGTAGGTTCAGCTCGTCGCCGATGCGCAGCGCCTCCCGCTTGCAGTATTCAATGCAGAGATTGCATCCCTTGCATAATTCTCCTTTCACGACGACTTTGCACTTTGCCTTGGTCATATGGACATATCCGGAATAGTTTTCACAAAATGTATCATGGATCATGCATATTTCAAATAATATGCGCTTCTGGCAAGTAATGTATGCTTCGCGGATTTGTCAAATCTTTTTGGATAAGGGTCCGATCGGCTGACGGTCAGTGATCGGTGCGAGTACATAATGGAGCTTCACGGAAAGGGGGATGGGGGGATTGACGAGATTGGGGGGATGAAAGAGGGTAATGCGGCAGGTTTACGGGCAATGACATATTTCCGTGCATATCGGACTTGTCCTTGATGATGTCGCGATTTCCGCTCGTCGATAATACTTGACACATCGGGCCGCTCCCGTCCTGCACACGGAAATTCCAATCACGCGTAGTGCGGGCATGTTGACGTCATAGTACAGTTATAGTGCTGACATGCTACGAGTGCACTTTCTGGTGATAAGGATTATTAT
>CALMJO010000490.1 GCA_937864375.1 uncultured Spirochaetota bacterium | reverse complement strand
TACACCTCTCTATTCGTCGGCAGCGTCAGATGTGTATAAGAGACAGCCTGAAACCGGAGCTGTCCGTGGCCGCTTCAGCGCCCGCTACCGTGCGCTACCTTAACCTCGATTCTCTCCTCCGCTTCTCATGGGAGATATCGATCGGCGGCGAGAGGGTGTCCCTGCAGGAATTCGGCCGTCTGTGCAAAAAGGCGACCGGCATCGTCCGGTTTAAAAACAGGTATCTGCTCCTGGAGCCGGGCGAGGCGCGCGCGCTCATGGAGCGCCTCTCCAGGCCGCCCCGTCCCGCCTCCGCCGTGGAGGCCTTGTATGCCGCGCTCACCGGCGAGCTGCAGGGGGCCGCCGTGCATCCCGACGCGGCGCTGCGGAGGCTCATCGACTCCTTTTCGTCGATCATGAACACCGCGCGTCCCTCCGGTATCGCCGCCTCGCCCAGGCCGTACCAGGAGCGCGGCTTCGACTGGATGTATTCCAATCTCGCACGTGGCCTGGGCTGCTGCATCGCCGACGACATGGGCCTGGGAAAGACCCTGCAGGTCATCATGATATTTCAGAAGCTCAAGGACGACGGCCTTCTGGGCGCGGGGGCGCTCGTGGTATGCCCCACCACGCTGGTAGGAAACTGGGACCGCGAGATCGCGCGCTTCGCACCCGGCCTTCGCGCCTCAATCCACCACGGGGCCGGGAAGGCGCATGCCCGGAAGGGGACGGATATCGTCATCACCACCTACGGCACGGTGAG
Organism: uncultured Spirochaetota bacterium; assembly: GCA_937864375.1. GTDB lineage: Bacteria > Spirochaetota > UBA4802 > UBA4802 > UBA5368 > FW300-bin19. The sequence goes on along the minus strand of CALMJO010000490.1, from coordinate 8,019 downwards.
ACGGAACAAGGCGTTCTTTTGTTCCCGCGAATGGGACCTCGTCGTCATCGACGAGGCTCAGAACATCAAGAACCCTTCATCGGACCAGTCGGCGGCGGTGAAAAAGCTCAGGGCCCGCCGCCGCGTCGCCATGAGCGGGACCCCCGTGGAAAACCGGCTGACCGAGCTGTGGAGCATTTTCGATTTCTTTCTTCCCGGATACCTGGGGACGCTGCGCGACTTCAAGGCGGGTTTCGCCCTCCCCATCGAGCGCTACCGGGACGAGAACGCCCTCGCGAAACTGAAGAAGGCGACCGCGCCCTTCATACTGCGGCGGCTCAAGACCGATAAAACCGTCATCTCGGACCTGCCCGACAAGATCGTGTCGGACTGCTACTGCCCCCTCACGCCTGAGCAGGCGGTCCTCTACGAGCAGGTCGTTGCCTCCGCCATGCGTAAAATCGAGGAATCCGAAGGGATCGAGCGCCGGGGGCTCATCTTTCAGCTCATTACCCACCTGAAGCAGATATGCAACCATCCCGTTCACTTCAGCGGAAAAGGGGCGCTCAGGCCGGAGATGTCGGGAAAGGCCGAAAAAACCATGGATCTCCTCGGGCGTATCATGGAAAACGGCGAGAGGGCGCTCATTTTCACGCAGTACGCGCGTATGGGCGAGATGCTCGAGAGGATGATCGCGCGCCATACCGGCGAGGGGGCTCTTTTTTTCCACGGCAGGCTCACCCGCGCCGCGCGGGACCGCATGGTGAAGCGCTTCCAGGACGGCGGCGAAAAGACGCTCATCATCTCTCTCAAGGCCGGCGGTACGGGGCTCAACCTCACGAGCGCCACGCAGGTGATCCATTATGATCTCTGGTGGAATCCCGCGGTGGAAAACCAGGCTACCGACCGGGCCTACCGAATCGGTCAGAAGAGCACGGTACAGGTGCACCGGCTCATCACCATGGGGACGTTCGAAGAGAAGATCGACGGCGTGCTAAAACGAAAGCAGGAGCTCGCCGACCTTACCGTGTCGGCGGGAGAAACCTGGATTACGGAAATGTCGAACCGCGAGCTCAGGGATATATTCAGCCTGGGGTCATAAAGGGAGCGTAGCCTTCCGGTACGGGAGGGGCGTATGCGTGATCGCACCCACCCTACTTCTTCTGCCACTGGAAGAGCACCGACCCCAGCGCCAGGAAGAGCACCGCGCTTCCCGCGAGCACCGCGACCTGGGGAAGCATCTGGGAAAGCGGCGTGCCGTCGTTCATGATGCGGCGCGTGCAGTCGACCATGTGCGTGAGCGGGAAGATCTTCGCGAGCCCCTTCACCCATGGCTTCGCGCCCTCGAGCGAAAACCAGACCTCGGAGAGGAACATCATGGGCCAGGTGAGGATGTTGAGTACGCCGCCCGCGAACTCTTCGCTCGCGCTGCGCGCGGCGATGAGCAGTCCCAGCGCGACCATGGAGAAGCCCCCCAGCGCGAAGACGAAGACGAGCGCCGCGTAGGAGCCCCTGCATTCGAACCTGTACATGAGCGCGCAGCCGGCGTAGACGAACGACGTGGTCGCGATGAGGATGACCATGCGCGAGATGATCTGAGCGGTGAGGAACTCGAAGGGCGACAGCGGCGTGACGGAGAGCCTCTTGAGCGCCCCGTTCTTGCGGTAGCGCACCACGACATAGCCCACGCCAAAGAGCGCGCTGAACATCATGTTCATGCCGAGTATCCCGGGGAACATCCATTCCACGTACGGTATCTCGATCCCCTCGACCTCGCGCTTCTTGAACTGCGCTGAGCCGCTCCCCGATGAGGACAGGAGCTTTTCGACCACGTAGCCCCTTGGAGAGGAGCGGCTCACCCAGTATTCCCCCGCGCCGGGATCCACCAGCATGTCGATGCGGTGGTGCAGGAGTTTGGGAAGCGCCTCGTCGGCGGAGGCGAACTCGACGAACTCGACGAAGCGGGTCTTCCGGAAGTCGTCGTACTGCGGGGAGCGCGCGGCGCGCTCAGGCTGTGCCGACGGCCCGATGAGCCCCACCTTGTACATGGCCTGCCGGTCCTGGTCGAAGAGAAAGCTGAACCCTATGATGACGAGGAAGGGGAAGAGTATGCTCCACCCGAAAGATGCGCGGTCCCGGTAAAATTCCTTGTTGCGCGCGACGAATATCGTCCACATTCTCCTGAGCATTGCCTAACCCCTTAGCGAGTGTCCCGTCAGCATGAGGAAGAGGTCCTCAAGGTTCTGTGAGCGTATGGTCATTGCGGTGAGATCGACGTCGTTCCTGATGAGCTCGCGAAGGCATTCGTTCACATTTTCCGTGCGGATCTCGACGCGGTCTTCCAGGCGGTCCCAGGAGCACTGCAGACCGGAGAGCGCGTCGTCGCGGGCAAGCCCGCGGAGCACGACGGTTGAACCGCGCGCGTATTGCGCGAGGAGATCCTCGGGCTCTCCCATGGTGATGATCTTTCCGTGGTCCATGATCGCGATCGTTTCGCAGAGGATCTGCGCCTCCTCCATGTAGTGCGTGGTGAGCACGACGGTCTTGCCCTGAATCCTGATCTGGCGCACGATCTCCCAGAGGTGCCGGCGCGCCTGCGGGTCAAGTCCCGTGGTGGGCTCGTCGAGGAACACGAGGTCGGGGTCGTTCGCGAGCGCGATCGCGAGCAGCAGGCGCTGCTTCTGGCCGCCCGAGATCTTCCAGTTGTCGCGGTCCATGATCTCCTCGAGCCTGCAGATCTCGATGAGCCAGGACAGGTCGGCCCTGCGGTCGTAGAGGTTGCGGTAGAAGTTGAGCGTTTCGCGCACGGTGAGGAACTGGGGAAGCTCGGTGTTCTGGAGCTGTATCCCAACCTCCTGGCGGAAGGAGGGCCCGCGCCGCGCGCCCTTGTAGAGTATGTCGCCCGAGGTGCGCTTCTGGATTCCCTCGATGACCTCGATCGTGGTGGTCTTTCCCGCGCCATTGGGCCCCAGGAGTCCAAAGCAGCTCCCCGCGGGGATGGAAAAGCTCACCCCGTCCACGGCCTTCACCTCGGGGAAGTGCTTCACGAGGCCGTTCACTTCAAGTATGTTCATCGTGCGTCTCCCGTTATGCGAAATCTTCCTGCCCCGTGGTCTCCTTCACGATGGTCCAGAAGTAGCCCCTGGGGTCCACCTTCTTGCGCGCCTGCGTCGCGAGCTTGAGCGGGATGAAGGTGAAGAACTTGTTCCACCGTCCCACCAGGAAGCCGCTGCGGCCCGACATGGCGCCGTGCACCGCGTTCTGCGCGAGCATGATGCAGAACACCGCGTCGTCGGGCGAGGCGGGAACGCTGCGGATGATATAGCTGGGGTCGATGTACTTCAAGTTGATATGGAACTCCTTCTCCTTGAAATACTTGGTGATCTCGTCGCGCAGGTAGGTGCCAATGTCGCCCTTCTTTTTGTTCCCGGAGGCGTCGAATTCGTTCAGGTTTTCGAAGTATTCCTGGCCGGCGCCCTCCGCGGCGAGGATGACGGCGTGTTTCTTCGCGGCCAGCCTGCGGTGAAGGTGCTCCAGGAGCCCGCCCGCGCCGTGCAGGCGAAAGGGAACCTCGGGGATGAGCACGTAGTTTACCACGTTCGACGCTATGGCCGTGGTAGCGGCGATGAACCCCGAATCGCGGCCCATCACCTTCACGAGGCCTATGCCGTTGCGCGCGCCCTTGGCCTCGGCGTGCGCGGTGTAGAGGACGGGCGTCGCAGTGCTAACCGACGTCTCGAAGCCGAAGGTGCGGTCCACCCAGCAGATGTCGTTGTCGATGGTTTTGGGCACGCCCACCACCGCGATGTCGAGGTTGCGCTTCCTGATCTCCTGGTAGATCGCCTCTGCGCCGCGCAGCGTGCCGTCGCCGCCTATGGTGAAGAGCATGGAGATGTAGTTCGCCTCAAGCGTGTCCACCATTTCCTCGATGTTCTGGTTGCCGCGCGACGAGCCCAGGAGCGTCCCGCCCTCGAGGTGCAGGTTTTCCACCAGGTCGGGCGTGAGGGTCATGAATCCGTGCCCGAACCGTGGTATGAGCCCCTCGAATCCGTAGCGTACGCCGTACACGGACTTCACGCCGTACGAATGGTAGAGCTCGAGCACGATCCCCCGGATCACGTTGTTGATCCCCGGGCACAGGCCGCCGCAGGTGACGATCGCGGCGCGGGTCCGGGCGGGGTCAAAAAAGATTTTCCTGCGGGGACCCGCGTTCTCGAACGAGGGCGCGCCTCCGCTGCCGGAAAAAGCCGCGGTGATGTGATTGTAGTCGACGTCCACGATGATGCGCTGGCCTTCCTCGATGAACTTGGGGATCCTGAGCGGAGAGTCTATGCCGCATTCCCCCAGGCGATATACGTCGGTTTCCAGCTGTTCAGGCATGATATGTTCTCCCGTCTTCCAAATTGCGTGCCCGGTAGCATGCGGGCCAATCTATGTCAATTCCGCTTGACCGGTTCAAGTTCGCCGGCCCACGCGAAGCGCGAAAGCCGCTTGCGTCCGGCGGCTTCCGTGAGCGCGCGCACACGGCCGGCATCCGCCTCGTCCACGGACGGGTTGAAGACGGCGCGCGATTCGCGCAGAAGTATGCCGGCCGCGGACAGGCCGGAAAGGATCTCCCCGAAGAGCGCTTCCTTCATCCACTCCAGGTTTTCCGGGCCGAGCGAGGCGCTCGCGCGGGAGGTCCCCTCGAAAAGCTGCTGGAAGTCCAGAAGGAGCTTCACGTATCGGGGCGTGCCCGCGATCGTCTCCCAGTCGAGCCCAAAGCCGTTTTTCATGAACTCGTAGCTCTGCGCGGCCTCATCGCGCACCATGATGAAGGGACCCAGGAATTTCGCGGGCGCCAGTCGCGCATTGGCCTTTCCGATGTTGTAGGAGAGGAGCCGGTTCGCGAAGGAAACGACCAGGTAGCGGAGAAACGTGTCGCGGGCGATCTCCTTCTTTGCGCGCTGGACCTCGAGCTCGACGCGGCAGGCGAGCTCGTCGGCGGAGCGCGCTTCCGAGGCTGCGCGCATGACCGATCCGTCCCGGTCGCGGAGGGCCAGTTCGTTGGGATCGTGCTTCTCACGGAGCAGCGCGTAGGTGTCGTAGACCGGCTGCGCGGTCATGCGGGACGCGAGGCGCAGGCGCTCGGCGTCGCGCTGGAGCGCGGACGCGGAGGAGGCGCTCCGGGCGAGCGCGAAAAATTCCTCGTAGACCGCTCGCGTGGGCGCCATGTGGCGCTGGTCCTTTATCGCCTCGTAGCCGGGGGCGTACCCCGCCATCATCTGCTTTACCTGGTCGTCCATGGATCCTATGCGGGGCCCTCCCAGATTTGTTCGAACGCATACGGCCCGGGGGCGTCGTCCGGCGCGACGGCCAGGAATTCCTTTCGTCTGGAGCGGGCGTCTTCGTCTGCCGCGAGGCGCGCTAGCTCGGTTTCGCGTCCCTGGATCTCACGGAGAGATTCGGTCATCTTCGCCCGGATATCCTGCATGGCCTGCGCGTCGATGTCGGGCCAGGAGCGCATCTTCCTGATCTCGCGCGCGGCGGCCGCGCACTGCGCGTCGTTAAAAGGGAGATGCGCGCGGTACCAGCGGTGGAAGATAAGCTGCTCGACGACGGCGCCGGCTTCCTCGATCTTTTCGCAGTTTTCCCTGAGCATCGCGAGCGTGACCGCCCGGTCGCGGTCGGCGCCGTGGAGGCAGGCGAGCTCCGCGTAGCTCACCATGACGACGGTAAGGCGGTGCAGCTGCTCCTCGCGCTCCTCCGTGAAGGACCTGAGCCGCTCGGTCCACTGGCTCGTGAGCGTGTGGAGGGCGTTGTATTCGTGGACGGGCTCGAGCTCCATGGCGGCGCGGGCGTAGAGAGCGGCGCGCTCGTCATCGCCTGACTCGCGCGCGGCACGCTCCATGAGGAGGAGCTCGTCGAGCTTCGCGCCGCGCGCGGGCTCGTGGAGCATGTTCAGTTCCTCGAGCTTTTTACGGAACTCGTCGGAGCCGTCGCAGCGCGCTCGCAGCTTCGCGCGCTCCTCAAGCGCGCGCACCTGGTTGGGGGAGCATCCCCCCTCGCGCAGGTGGTCCACCAGGAGCCTGTAATGTTCGATCGCCGCCTGTTTCTCGTCCTGCATGCCCGCTCCCGTGAAAAGCCTCAACCTGCATGGAAGCGCCGGGCGGAGGAAAAGTCAATCATTTGTTGCGCCGTGCGAGTGAGGGGTCCGATGAACGAAGGACACGCAGATCGGCCCCCCATAAAAAGTCTTTGAAAAAACCGGAGTTGTTTTAAGTAATAGTACGCGGGAAGGAGAAGGAAGCGGTCCAATGGAAAACGACGCGCGCATAGGCATCACCTCGACGGTGCCCGTGGAGGTGATCTTCGCGGCGGGAAGCACGCCGGTGGACATCAACAACCTGTTCATCACGGCCGCCCAGCCCGCCTCGCTCGTGCGGCGGGCCAAGATGGACGGCTTTCCCGACACGACGTGCAGCTGGATCTGCGGCCTCTACGGCGCGGTGATGGAGCGGGGAATCAGGCGCGTGGTGGGCGTCACCGGCGGCGACTGCGCCGAGACGCTCGCGCTCATGGAGGTGCTTGCGCACAGGGGAGTGGAGGTGATTCCCTTCGCCTACCCGCACGACCGGGACCGCGCGCGCCTGCGCGAGGAGATTCATGACTTCGCCGCGCGCCTGGGCACGGACGTGAACGCGGCCGAGCGCGTGAAGACGAGGCTGGACGCCGTCCGCGCGCGCCCCCACATGCTGGACGAACTCCTCTGGAAGGAGGACCGCGCGACCGGCGAAGAGGTGAGGCTCGTGGAGCTCATGGCGAGCGACTTCAACGGCGATCCCGATGCCTACGCGGCAATGGCCGGGGAAAAAATTGCGGAGATCCAGGCGCGCGAGCCCGTCCGTTCAAGGGTGCGGCTTGGCGTGCTGGGCGTGCCGCCCATCGTGACCGACCTCTACGACTGGATCGAGCGCGACGGGGTGCGCGTCGTCTACAGCGAGGTCGAGCGCCAGTTCACCCTGCCGGTGCCGGGGACGCTCGAGGAATCGTACCGTGCCTACACCTATCCCTACGGCATCTACGCGCGCCTGGATGACATCGAGCGCGAAGTGCGCGCGCGCCGGATAGACGGCGTGATCCACTACGTGCAGGCGTTCTGCTTCCGGGGCATCGAGGACCTGGTGCTGCGCTCTCGCCTCACGGTCCCGGTGCTCACCCTGCAGGGGGACCTTCCCACTCGCGTGACCGAGACCATGAAGATACGAATCGAGGCCTTCACCGACATGCTCAAGCGCGCGGGGGGGCGCGCATGAGGGAGCCCTATACCGCGCTCGCCGCGGCGTACGACCACATGCTCCGCCACGTTGACTACGACCAGTGGTACCGCTACCTGCGCGCGCTCATCTTCCAGTACATGCCGGACCCCATGCTCATCCTGGAGCTGGGATGCGGCACGGGCAGGTTCGGGGCCAAGTTCTCGCGGGACGACTTTGAGATCTACGGCATGGACAGGTCGATCGAGATGCTCCGCGTGGCGCGCGCGCGCGCCTACAGGGGCTTCCGCATCTTCTGCGGCGACATGAGGTCCTTCGCGCTCGCGAAGAGGTTCGACTTCATCTTTTCCGTGCACGACACCATGAACTACTTCCTCACCCTCGCCCAGCTCGCCCGGGTGCTCCGCTGCGTGAAGGGCGCCATGCACGACCGGAGCGTGTTCATGTTCGACATCACCACCGAGCACAACATACTGCGCTTCTTCGACGGGCGCGTTACGCGCTACACGGTGCGCGGCCTGGAGGTCGAATGGAGCAACGCGTACAATAAAAAGAAGCGGCACATCGTCTCCACGCTGGAGTTCCGCCGCGGGGGCGAGCCCCTGGGGATCGAAACGCACACCCAGCGCATCTACACCGTGAAGGAGATCACCGCGCTCTTGAAAAAGGAAGGATTCAGGGTGCTGGACGTCTACGGCGACTACACCTTCTCGCCTCCCTGCGCGGACACGGTCATGATCAACTTCGTGACCCGGAGGGCCAGGTGAGCTACCTCCTCTATTTC
>CALMJO010000489.1 GCA_937864375.1 uncultured Spirochaetota bacterium | reverse complement strand
AGATCTAGTACGGTCTCGTGGGCTCGGAGATGTGTATAAGAGACAGGGATCACGCTGGACGACCATCGGCTCGAATCCATATACGAGTTCCTGCTTCAGTATTTCGAGGAATACGGCGATTACACGGAGAAACAGCTCGACCTCTTCAAGCTTCGCGAGGGGCTGCGCGGCGACGACTGGTGCGCCGAGCTCCGCTCCCGCATCGCCGAGAAGGAAGCGCAGAGGAACGGCGTGAGGTCCGAGGTGCTCGAGTCGCTCAGGTCCGCGGGCGTCCCCTCCCCGGAATCGGCGGACGAGGTCGCGGTGAGGGAGCTGCTGCTCCAGATCGAAAAGGAGATCGCCGCCGAGGCGGAAAAGCGCGAGGCGCTCGTACGCCAGCGCGCGCAGCTGGAGGAGGAGAGCGCGGGGAGCACGGACTTTTCGGCGGAACGCGAAGCGGCGCTCGCGGAAAAGGAGCGGCTCATCGTCAAGCACCGCGCGCTCTGCGGGCACGGCGAGGCGATGCGCTACATCCTGGAGCTCTTTGGCGAAGTGGTGGCGTCGCGGGAGGAGGAGCGCCTCCGCTCCCTGGCGCGCGCCACGCTCGACAAGTTCAACCACATCACCGGGAACCAGTACATCACGACGCTTGACGACGAGCAGATCCGCCGCTTCATCACGTCCGGTGAAGGGCCGGAGGGCGTGTCGGCCCCCCTCGTCTATATCCTCACCCTCGCCGTGAAGCTCGGACTTTCCGACCTGCTGGTCGACTCCGGCCTCCCGGTCCCCCTGATCGCCGACGATCCCTTCGTCTTCATGGACGACGTGCGCGCCGAAAACCTGAAAGCGCTCCTGCGCGAGGCCGCGGGCACGCGCCAGGTGATCGTGTTCACCCAGAACAGCCACCACCTCGATCCCGGGATGAGGATAGAGCTTTAAGCCATGGACAGGAACGGCCAGCTGACATTTTCCGACGACCCGCTTTTGCTCGGGGTCAACGAGACGTACGAGCTCATCGAGAAGGGCGAATTCGCCGCGGCGGTGAACAAGGTCGATTCACTCATGAGCAGGAATCCCGAATACCCCGGGCTCACCGAGGCGTACCGCACGGCGAAGTTCTGGTCCAACCGCACCGGCGAGGTGCGCCGCCTCGAAAAGGGAAAGCAGGTCGCGGATTTCATGATGACGCAGTGGGAGGTCTTCAAGAAGTACGCCGCGGAAAAGGGGCTCTCCGGCACCAATGCCTTCAAGGCTGCCATGCGCTACGTCTTCTTCACCGCGTCCGAGAACTACAAGGTCGCATTCCAGGGACAGGAGAGCACCGCCGACAATTTCGATCTTCTGTTGAACCTGGGGCTCTGTTTTCTCACGCTGGGCGAGCACAAGCGCACCATCGAAACGCTTGAATACGCTCGGAGCTCCTATCGATCGAGCCCCCGGCTCCTCGCGATCCTGGGCGAGGCGTACTACCACGCCCAGGAGATTCCCAAGTCCCTCCTGCTTTTCCGGGAGGCATTCTTCCTGAACCCCTCCGAGATCGACATGAACCTCCTCACGTGCAAGCCCATAACCGACCTCGCGGCGATCGTCGCCGCGAAAAAACCGGACGCCATTGACGCTCGGGAATGGATCCCCGTATACGGGCACACCGAGGACATGTTCTACGTGAAGCGCCAGCTGAACAGCCAGCAGGTGGAGACGATCAAGAGGGAAATATACAGCCTGGAAAAAAATTTCCAGTCGATGGGGCCCGAAAAGGCGCGCGGCACGAACATAGTCCCGCGCCTCGTCAACAAGTACCTCTGGATGCTGGACTACTACGAGTTCCAGCATTACGATTTCGACAACATACGGGAGATCCGCTCCCGCCTCCTGCAGATCGACAAGGGCCTTTTCGAGGAATACTTCAAGCGCGCGAAGAACCCGCCGCGCTAGAGGATGTAATTCACCCCCGCCCTGAGCTGGACGTCCCTCTCGAGGCTCACGTTTCCCGCGACCCACCCGGGCGATTTTGCCCCGCATTCCACGTACGTCTCGAGCCGCCCGGTCACAGGCACGTCAAGCCCCTGGATGCACTCTCCTCCAGGGGCGCTCCTGGCCCCTCGGAACATCTGGTCCTCCGGCTGTATCCATGCGCCAACGACCGCGTTCAGGAAGACGCGCCTGCCTGCCAGCTCCACGGGACGGCGCACCATGGCCGCGTGCAGCCCCGGCATCGCGCCGCGCCGGTTCGCGTAGGCATGCGCCGTCACGTGGAACTTGTCGGCGCTGCGCATCCAGAACAGGTTCGCGTCGATCGAATAGCCCCAGGGCGTGAGGTGGTGCGCCGCGGCGAAGTTCCACATGAAGCTCTCACCGGTGAACGGATCGCTCGCCCTCATGACGGGTACGCCCACGAGCTGCGGCGAGACGAAATTGAGGAG
>CALMJO010000488.1 GCA_937864375.1 uncultured Spirochaetota bacterium | reverse complement strand
ACTCAACCGGGCTCGCAAGGAGAGGTTCGAAAAAAACCGAGAATTGAACAGCATTCTACTGGAGGATTTACCCGCTTAATTCAACCCGAAAAATTTCCCGTTTGGGAGAAGCGAAACACTTTTTATGATGGCAGGCGGCATCAACGAACAAGCTGCAGCAATACGGAAGCGGCACTACGAGATATGCTGGAGCAGGCAGGCCAGTTTGACAAGCAGGATGCCCTCGTAACGATGGAAGCGACAGGAACATACCATGAGAGAGCAGCGATCTATTTCCATCAGGCAGGATACAGGGTCTCCGTGGTGAATCCATTGATCATCAAGCGCTATGGCGAAATGAAGATGCTAAGGGCAAAAACGGATCCCGTGGATGCGCGTCTCATTGCGGAGTACGGGTATGACCAAAAGCCCATGTGGTATACGCCAAAAACACGGGAAAATCAGGGAATAATCCATATATTAAAGACCATAGAAGGTTTTCAAGGGCTGAAAACCCAAAATAGAAACCGATTGGAAGCCTTGACGCAGAATCCTTTCTGTTCGGAACATGCGGTTGCAAGTATCAGAAATATCAATGAAGCACTAGACAGGGAGATAAAGCAGCTCGAGCGCCAACTTGTGGAGATCATGCGTGAACAGCACAAGGAAGCATATAAACGGCTCCTCGGAATCCCTGGCATCGGCAAACGACTGGCTTCTGCAATTATTGGATACTTTGGAGCATTTGAGCGTTTTGAAAAATCAAAACAGGTTGCATGCTTTGTCGGTTTGAATCCCTTTCCGAAAGAATCGGGTTCCTCAATAAAGGGCCGTGGAGCGATGGCGCGGAAAGGGAATCGCTATTTACGAAAACTATTCTTCCTGGGTGCTCTATCTGCCAGTAAGCATAACCATGATTGTGCCAAACTATATGATCGATTATTGTTGGCTGGCAAAAGGAAGAAGGCGGCATTAATAGCGGTAGCAAATAAACTGGTAAGGCAGGTATTCGCGGTTATTAAATATCAGAGGGAGTATATTCCTTTTTTTCAAACTGCGTAAAAAACTGTTGATTTTAAACACAGTACATTTCGAACCCCGTCGTTTGGGGTGAGAAATCTTGTCCCAGATTGGCGCTCAATAGGATTTCTCCCTGCGGTCGAAATGACAGAAACAAGCTGTTCCTGCATCATCGGAACTCCATCATTATCTTTTATCTCTTCCATCGCCTTTATTTTATCTCCACATCCCCCATGAAAGGCGCCTAACGGATATGCATGGATACCGGAACGGGCCGTACGGTACGCGCTACTTCTTGAGCCCCAGGAGGTCCGAGATGGCGGCCCACGCCTTCTCGCGCTCTTCGGAATAGACCTTCACATGCTCCTGCTTGCCGGTGGCGACATAATTCTTGTAGCCGTTCGCCTCGGCGATCAGGTGGTTGTATGTGGCGACGAGCTTGTTCACGTAGCCCACGTCCTCGCCCGAAAGCGCGCCCGAGGCCGCGAGCTTCTCGAGCTGCTTGACCGCGGTCCCCGAGAGCGTCGCGTATTCCGTGAGCAGCTGCGTGGTGAGCTCCTTGGTGTAGATCTTCTTCGCGTACCCGTCGGCCACCGAGCCGATCGCGCCGTAGGTGAGGTACACCCCCTGTGCCGAAAGCACTCCGATGGTTTCGAGCAGGACGCCCATGGGATCTTCCTGCGCGCGCGCCGGGACAACAACGGTTGCGGCAATCAGGAACGCGGCGAGTACGACGGCGATTTTTTTCATGGTAATCTCCTTAGCGTGGTGGAGGCGATTCGCGCGGCTGCCGCCTCACGACAAGTATATGTCCCGGGGCGGCCGATATCAAGGTTTTTTTACGCAGCAGCCCGCGCAACGGGCGAGGAGCCCGGTGATCCCGGTGAAGAGCGTGGAGATTACAGCCTGAAGAAACCGACTTGTCCCTTCAAAACGCCGGCCGTACGCTCAAGTTCCCCGGAGGCGGCCGCCAGCTGTTCGGCTCCCGCCGCGTTTGCCTGCGTGATGTCGCTGATGCTGATCACCGAGCGTGTGACCTCGCTGACCGCGTTTTTCTGCTCGCTCATGTTCCGCTCGATTTCCTCCGAGCGCTCCTGGACGACCCGCGCCTCGACATTGACCAGCTCGCTCGTTTGAACCTGGCGCTGCACGCGCTCGGTGATTTCCTCAATATGTGCCGAAATTTCCTCCATGCTCTCGATGATGCCAATGAGTGCCTGTATTGATTCCATGGAGCCGCCCATGCCTCCGTCTATAAGACTGCTGTTTTCCCTGAGGAGCGATTCTATGTCCTTGATGCTCGCCGCAGTCGCATCGGCAAGCTTTGATATTTCCTCGGCGACTACGGCGAAACCCCGGCCCGCCTCACCGGCACGAGCCGCCTCGATCGCCGCGTTGAGGGAGAGCAGGTTGATTTTATCGGAGATATCGTTGATGATGCCCACGATGTCCATCACCCGGGATGAGCTTTCCCGGATCTTCTCCATGGTGGAGCCTGTGTCCTTGAGCGCGGCCTCCCCTTCTCGGGCGCGCGCCGTGATTCCCCGGGCCCTTTCGCGGGTTTCGCCCACAATGCCGTCAACCTGTGCGACCGTCCCCGCAAGCCCTTGCATCCGCTCTGCCAGCGTGGTAAGCCGCCTGTGCTGTTCGAGCGTGTTCGCCGAAACCATCTCCATGCCGGAGTTGATTTCTTCGAGCGCGGAGGTGATCTCCTCACTGGACGCTGCCTGGGACTGCGCGTTTTCAGAGAATCCCGCCGAGGTCTTTGACATTTCCTGCGATGAGAATGAGAGCCCGTCCGCGGAGCTTTTAACCTCGCTCACTACCCCCTTCACGCGTTGCACGAAGCCGTTGAAGCTTGCGGCAACCCGCGCAAGCTCGTCGTTGAAGGAATCGTCGGCATGAACGGTGAAATCGCCTTCCGCGATAATGCGGCACTTGCCTTCAAGCTCCTCGAGCGGCCTGACGATGCTGCGAACGACGAGAATCCCTGCGGAGATTCCGGCGGCGAGGAGAAGCGCAATAAGCACGGCGAGCAGGTTCCGGAACAGCGCAAAGCTCCCGCCCATGTCCGCGCGAGAGGTCTCGTCAATAGCCTTAACCAGCTCGTCCATTTCCGCGGTAGGAGTGCGGTCGATGCCCTTGACGGCCGTGTCCATTTTTTTGTAGGAGTCGCGATCGTTCCCGTCCCAGCCTTCGAGCGCGGCCAGATATTTTTTCTCAAGTGTCTGATGGGCGGCGGAGAGTGAAGCGATGCGGCGGGCGATGTCGCTCTCCTGGTGAACTCGGGCGGCCAGCGAATCGAGGATGGAGAGCACCTCCCGTGAGCTTGAAATGAACTGTGCGCGGTATTTATCGAACGCGGTCCTGTCCAGTCCGCGGATAAGGATGTTCTTCCATTCCTGGACCTGTATCTTAAAGGTGACCTGCGCCCGGCGTGCGTCGTCAATGAGCTTTACGGCTTGCATGGCGCTGGAATACATTCGGTATTGGGCCAGGAGTCCCACTGATCCGGTTATTGTCTCATACGGGGAGTAAAACCCTCGACTTCAGTCGAAGACTTTAGTATG
>CALMJO010000487.1 GCA_937864375.1 uncultured Spirochaetota bacterium | reverse complement strand
CTATTACATCATCCTTTCCAAACAGGATGATGGAACATATAAAATCGGTGCAGTTTATATTGATATACGTCCCTGAGTCATTTAAGCCGCATGTTCAACAAAACCATCCCCTCCGAAACCTCCGCCATCGCGCCCCTGCTCCAGGAATCCCTGGAATACCTGCGGGCTTTGAAGAGCCAGGGGATCGCGGCGCACGTGGATGAGTTCTACTTCGCCCTGTCCCTGGACGAGCTGCTCACAAACGCCGTGGTGCACGGGAACTTGCACGATCCGGGCAAGCGCATTCAACTGTCCATAGAGCCGCACGGCTATTCAGTGGAAATCAAGGTAACGGACCAGGGGAACGGCTATGATCCGGCGAGCGTTCCCGATCCACGGAAGCCGGAGTGCGTGTTCCGGAGCTGGGGGCGGGGGATTCATCTCGTGAAGAATGTGGCGAAGGTGAAATGGAACGGAAAGGGGAATGAGGTGCGAGTGCGGTTGTGATAGGAAATGGGCGATCTAAAATATCGATCGGATAGCGTCTGGTCTGTATTGGATGTCATAATAGGTGCATGGATCTGATTGTAGTTGTTAAGCATAGGTCGTGAGTACAACAGGTATCGTGATCGGGTAACTCCACTGAAAGCGGAATTCATGGCATTGTTGAACGAGGAATAAGCCACTTGATGGCCGCCCTTTCGGCGGCAAACCATATTCGCCCTAATGTCTGAGGCGAGTCCGGCGCCAGCCGGCGAGAGCGAGTTTGGGCGACAGCCTCCCCGGCGTTTGATTGGCTACTTTCTTTCTCCGTAGAAAGAAAGTAGCAAGCAAGCCCCTGCCAGGGGCAAAGAAAAAATGCCGTTAGGCGTCCCACGCCACGCGTGAGCGATGCGCAGGGGAAGTCGCGGCAGCCGTTCGCCGCGACCGGAGCGATAGCGGAGCCCGTAGCAGCGCGACCCGAGCCGACGGGTGGAAAGATCGAGACGTCATTGAGCGTGTGCGATCAGTAAGTTCAATGCAGCATCAGCGGCGAGGGTCACGCCCCACCTCACCAGCAGCGCACAGGCGATCGACACCACGATGGGCTTCACCGCGCTCTTTGACCTGGGAATCTCCACGGCCAAATACAAGGCAAGCTTTGACGAGCAGATGAAGACCTACATCAACCGCATGGAAAACATGCAGACGGTGCGTATGGCCGAGGGCGCCTACCAGGCATTCCAGGGGATGCTCACCTCGTTCGCCGAGCAGCTCAAGGGCGCCAACAAGGGCGTGTACGATGCCATGGATACCTGTCTGTGGAAGAATATGATCCGGAGAGCGTTCCCGACCCGCGGAAGCCGGAGTGCGTGTTCAGGAGCTGCGGGCGTGGGATTCATCTTGTGAAGAATGTGGCTAAGGTGCAGTGGAATGGAAAGGGGAACCGTACAGCGACGATCACGATGGAAACTCATCCGGTTTCAATTGAAGCAGGAACTCCTCGCAGGGAATGCACAATATGCCGTCGCGCAACAGTCGCTCCCTCCCGCGATATAACAGCCGGCGGTGACTTTCCGGGAAGTCTTCGCCGAAGCTTTTAAGCCCGCTCAGGTCGGCCGGACGCACCTGTGAGGAGTTCTTCACTTCCAGCGCATGCAGGCCGCTCTCTCCGTAGACTACGAAATCAACCTCCACTTTCGACCGCGTCTGCCAGTAATACAACCGGTGATTTCCGCCCGAATACTCGCACCACGCCCGAAGGTGCTGGGCGACAAGACCCTCCAGCGCGGCGCCGTCTATTTCGTACGGCGCATCGAGCGGCCCGGTCGGCCTGTTGGCGCGGAAGACGCCGGTATCAAATAAATAGAATTTTGGATGCACCGCAAGCTCGCGCTTTGCACGCCTGGTGAAAACCGGCACCCGGAACGCCAGCAGCAGGTCCTCCAGTATTTCCAGGTAACCCTCTACCGACTTGCGGTTTACGTGGCATTCCCGCGCGACATTCGCCAGGTTGAGCACGGACGCCTGCGAGAAACTGATCGCTTCGAGGAAGCGGGAAAAGCTTCCAATAGTGCGCACCAGCCCTTCCATCTGCACTTCTTCCCGCAGATAGAGCCCGCTGTATGCGCGCAGGGTCTCTTCGGGTACCTTGCCGCCATGCACGACAGGAAGCATGCCCATGCGCAATGCCTTTTCCAGGTTGAATTGCGCGCCTATCTCGGCGGCCATGAAGGGATGCAGGCTCTTGTGCGCCGCCCGTCCTCCCAGCAGATTCACACCGCCGCGCCGAAGCTTGCGGGCGCTTGAACCGGTGAATATGAACTGAATATCATGCTTTTCTTCGATCATCAGGTGGGCGACTTCCAGTAATACCGGAAGCTTTTGCACCTCGTCGATGACCACCTGGGGGATGCCCGGTCTGCCCTCAATCAACTCCCGTAAGCGCTCCGGTCGGGCAGACAGCGATCGCAGGGTTTCCGGCTCCAGAAGATCGATACGGAGCGCTTCTGGAAAAAGTCTCTGGGTGAGCCAGGTCTTACCCGTGCCGCGCGGCCCTAAAAGGAAGAAGTGATCAGGCGGAGATTTGAAATATCGAGTTATTGATTCCATTTTGCGCCTCAAAATTGTATATTTAATGCCATATTTAACTTAATTTGGGGAAAGTCAATCTATTATTGACCCTGGAAATAGTAAAGTTCGACATAAAATGGAAGTAATGAAGTCGGTGCACATGGCCAGAGGCGCCTGGAAGGCCTTCCGGGGCGGGATCGCCTCGTTTGTCGAATGGCTCTGAGGCGTCGGAAAAGGCGTGTTTGATGCCGTGAAAACCAGGCTGTGGCGGATGATGACTAAGGAGAAAGTCGGTTAGTAGTTCCGGTGTGGAAACGGTACATAGTTCATACGGGCAGAATCGGATAAGCGATTCGTTCTCAGTCCAAAAGAACGGGCCTGGGCATCTTGAGCCGGCGGCCCTTTATCCGTGTGAACGAGCTCATCAGGCCGCGCGAATCCATCGACAGGAAATTGAAATAGGGCGTGTCGGCGATCCATTCGTTGAACACGCCCATCTCCCGTTCGAACTGCCTGTCGAATCCGGAGCGCGACGCGCCGTGGGCCGACTTAACCCTTCCCATGCGCCGGATGTCGCCGTCGAATTGCGGGCTTATGTGGTGGAGCTCGTGGAAGATGACCCGGAGCTTCTCCGCGGCGGGAAGGTCAAAAAAGCGCGGGAAATAAAAATAGACCACGTACCGCTGCTCGATCCCGGCGTACACGATGCGCGGCATCGTGTAGGTCCTGCCGCGGTAGCGGAGGCTTTGCGCGCCGTCCTTGAACCGGAGCGGCACGAGCTTGCCGTAGATGGCGCCGCCGCGGCCCCCCGCGCGGTTCGAGGACAGGCACACGAGCGTGCGGCCGGCGTCGATGTGGCGGTAGGATTCCGAGCGTCCGGCAATCTCCTTGACCACCAGGGTAAGCACGTCGGTGACGTTGATCGAGGCGGCGACGCGCTCGCGGGGGACGGTCGCATTCATGCGCGCCCTTCCTTCTCTGCAAGCGCGACCATCTCCTCGGCGTGCTTCACGGAGAGGTCGGTGACCTTTTCGCCGGCGAGCATGCGCGCGACCTCGCGCACCTTTTCGGCGCGGGAGAGAGTCTTCACCAGGGTGGTCACGCGGCCGTTCGTGTGATCCTTTGAAACGGAAAAATGCGAATCGCTCATCGCCGCGATCTGGGGCAGGTGCGTGATCACCAGGACCTGGCGCTCCGCGGCGAGCGACTTGAGCTTGCGGCCCACGACCTCGGCGATCTTCCCGCCCACGCCCGCGTCCACCTCGTCGAAGATGAGGCTCCCCACGATGTCGGCGGCGAGTATCACTTTTTTCAGGGAAAGCATGATGCGCGACATCTCGCCGCCCGACGCGGCCTTCCTGAGCTGCCGGAGGTCCTCGCCCTCGTTCGCGGAGAGGAGGAACTCGATCCGGTCGAGGCCGTGGGGATAGAGCACGTAGCGCTTGTTTTCGGATTCGATCTCGCCGTCGTCGCTGATCTCCCGCTTGATGGAGATGCGGAACACCGTGCCGGCCATGCCCAGGTCCCGGAGCTCGCGCATGACGCTCTCCTCGAGCGACTTCGCGACGGTCCTGCGCCGCTCGGAGAGGTCGAGCGCCGTCTCCTTGGCGGTCTTTACCGTTGCGCGATACTCCTCCTTGAGCTTTTCGATCTGTTCCTCGGAGGAGGTGAAGGCCTCGAGCTCGCGGCGCGACTTGTCGGCGAATTCGAGCACCTCCTTGACGGTGCTCCCGTATTTCTTGCGGAGCCCTGCGATGAGCGCGAGGCGGTCCTCCACCTCGTTCACGCGCTCGGGCGAGAAGCTTATTCCTTTCTCGAAATCGCGCAGGACCGCCGCGGCGTCCTCGAGGCCGTAGAGCGATTCCTTCACGCCCTCCAGTACTCCCGATAGCTTCGCGTCGAAGTCGCTGATGGCCGAGAGGCTCGAGTCCACCTTCTTGAGCGCAGGGATGATCCCGCCGTCGCCCTTGAGGAGGGTGGCCGACGTACTCAGTTCCCGGAAGAGCTTCTCCGCGTTTTGTAATAGCGCCGATTCGCTCTTGAGCGCCTCTTCCTCGCCGGGGACGAGCTTCGCCGATTCGATCTCCTTTATGACGAACGAGAGGTACTCGATCCTGCGCGACTTTTCCTTTTCGTCCACCTCGAAGGAGCCGATGCCGTCCTTGAGCGACTGGAGCTTCCCGTAGATCCCGCCGATCTTTTCCACCAGCGCGCCGTGGCCTGCGTAGCTGTCCAGCATCTCACGGTGCCGCGCGACCTTCATGATATTCTGGTGCTCGTTCTGGCCGTGGATGTCGACCAGGTACTCGCCGATCTCCTGGAGCTTCGAAATGGGGATCTGAGCGGAGTTGGCGAAGCTGCGCCCTTTGCCGTTCGTGTAGATCTCCCTGCGCAGCACCAGCGTGTCGTCGTCGCAGTCGATGCCCGATTCCTCGAGGATGGACTTTACCTGGGGGAGCGCGCCTATCTCGAACACGCCCTCGAGCGTAGCGCGCTCGAACCCGGTGCGGATCTGGTCGGTGGTCATGCGGTCGCCCAGCACCCCCGAAAGCGCGTCGCTGAGAATGGACTTTCCC
>CALMJO010000486.1 GCA_937864375.1 uncultured Spirochaetota bacterium | reverse complement strand
TGTTGGTCTTCAAGAGCCAGCAGAGCGTCCGCAACATCGCCCAGGGGAAGATCAGCAGGCTCCTGGTCATTTTTTCGATAATCACATTCAGCTTCTACTCCCTGCTGGTCAGCGTGCTGCTCCTCGTGTTCTGCGAAGTGGTCAAAAGCGGGACCGCCCTCCAGGAAGAGCACGATCTTACGGTATAGGGAGGCTCCCATGAGCATTATTTTCAGACTGGACAGGGTCATGGCGGACAGGAAAATATCCCTCAACGAACTGGCGAAGCGGATAGATCTTACCGATTCCAATCTGTCGATCCTGAAAACGGGGAAGGCAAGGGCGCTGCGCATCGTGACCCTGGACGCGATTTGCAGGGAGCTGGGCTGCCAGCCCGGAGACCTGCTGGAATATCAGCCTGACGAAAACAGCGCAGGCGAGGATAAGGAATTAAACGCATGAAAACAGAGACAAATGACACCAGGAAAGTTTTTTCAAAAATGGGGTCCTGCTCCAGGACCTTCTGTTACCTGCTGAACCGCGAATTCGGCTGCACCATGGAAGCGGAGGAGCGGGCGGCCGACCCCCTGGCCGGGGGCATCGTGATGAGGGGACACCAGTGCGGCATGCTCTGGGGGTCCACGCTGGCGTCGGGGGCGGAGTCCTATCGCTCCCATGGCGATCGCGGAAGGGCCACGGCGGCCGCCATTGTCGCCGCCGGGAACCTCGCCGCGTCCTACGCGCGGAGGGCGGGAAGCGTCAACTGCCGGGACGTGTGCGGCCATGATTTCACCAGGAGGATCGAGCTTCTGAAATTCATGGTGAAATTCATTCTTCACATAAACAGGCACTGCTTCGAACTTGCCGAGGCATGGGCGCCGGAAGCGATGCACGTCGCGGCCGAAGGGCTGGCCGGCGGCCGGGAAGGTCTGTCACGGGAGCCGTTGAGCTGCGCTTCGGAGGTGGCGAAAAAAATGGGAGCCGGCGACCGGGAGACGGTCATGGTGGCGGGCCTGGCCGGGGGGATCGGTCTGGGCGGCCACGGCTGCGGCGCCCTGGCGGCCGCCATATGGCTCAAATGTCTTCGCTGGTGCAGGGAGAATCCGGGGAAATCGGCCTATAACCACCCGGAGGCATCGCGTGTCCTCAGGGTGTTCATCGACACCGTGGGAGACGAACTGCGCTGTGAAAAGCTCGTTGGCCGGCGATTCATGTCGATAGACGATCACACTGAATACATACAGAAGGGCGGGTGCGCCAATCTCATTGAAGCGCTGGCGCGGTCGTAGACGATAGTGCCGATAAGGATTTGCAATGGTTGCCTGAGGCTGAGAAAAATACCTTGCAGTTATAACTGGAGTTTCATAGTATGCAAGGATTAGAAGAAGTGAAGCTGTTAAAACTATTGGAAGTTGGAATGGTTGCAACCTATGAATAGGTCCTTAGCCGGTTTTTCCATAGTAGTCCTATCCCTTTGCTGTGCCAATGAAAATCATAACAAGGATAAGGGCTCAGTTGAACGCGCAGATGCCTGTAAGGTGTCGGAATATCATATTACACAGACAAATTACGCAAAGGGAACGTACAGGACCATGAAGTTTGAGCTGTTAAACGACGCCATCACGGTTACCCGGTATTCGACCAACGATCGCCCCCCGAAAACCCTCTACTCGGCCGGCTTGAACGCCAAACAAGGGTCAAAGCTGCGAGCCATATTATGCGGCATTGATCTGAAAAAAATGAAAAACGAATATATCAACAATAACGTTGAAGGCGAGGGTCATTCTGTTTACGATATTCAAATAAACAAGGATTCTAAAAGCATATATGTATATTTCGCCGAAGAACCTTCCATCAAGAAGCTGGATAAATTTATAAGCGGGATTTTACCGAAAAATCAAAATGGATGGTATGAAGCGTATTGACAATATATGAAAGAGTAACATTGATTGATGTTAAAGAGAAATTATGGTAGTAGATAAGATCGAGAATCTCGGGCTCTATACCTGTCTTGGCGCCGGGATTAAAAAAGTATTGAACTCCATTTGTCTCAATCTAACCTGATGAAATATAATATTGAATTGACGGAGCGTTTTAT
>CALMJO010000485.1 GCA_937864375.1 uncultured Spirochaetota bacterium | reverse complement strand
ATACTAAAGTCTTCGACTGAAGTCGAGGGTTTTACTCCCCGTATGAGACAATAAGGTCGCCCGTCTGGTGGCCGTACTCGTCGTTGACCACCTTGAAAAAATCTATGTCCAGGAGGATGCATCCCACCGTCTCGGTGGAGCGCTCGGCGCGCTGCAGCTCCCGGGCGAAGATGTCCTCAAGGACGTACCTGTTGTAAAGCCCGGTGAGCGCGTCGCGCACCGCCATTTCCTCGAGCTTTTCCTGCAGGGCCTGCGCCCTGTCCAGCCTCGAGATGAGGGCATCGCGCGACTTCCTGAGCTCGAGCTCAATCTTCTTGCGGTCCGAGATGTCCCTGAACATGAGCAGGTACCCGTGCGGCGTGTCCTGCGCGGAGGCGAGAGCCCAGGTCTTCAACTCGAAGTACCGGACGCCCCTGGGCGTGTTGAGCACCACGTCCCTGGTCTCGTTCATGGTGAGATCGTTCACCTGGATGGCGTTGTCCAGGCTCGTGCACATCCTGGCGAAGGAGGACCCTATTGTGATATCGCCCCCGGCGAGGCAGACCTCGCTCGCCGCCTCGTTGAAGTCGATGACTTTAAACTCCCTGTCCAGCACCAGGACCGCATCGTCCATGACATCGATGAGAAGGTCCCGCGCCAGCGGTATGATCGCGAAGAGCCCGTAGTGGATCAGGCCCCAGGCCGCGAGCAGGTTGCCCACGGTAAAGGTGAACGGGGAAAAGTCCCTTAAGGGAAACTCCCGGAACACGGTAAGGGTGAGTATCATGCCTAATACCGGGAGAGCGTTTCCGAGGATGATAAAGCCCATCTGCCCCCGGTACAACCGGTGCATGCGCAGGTATTTGCGCGTGAGCAGCGAAAGGGCGAACAGGATAACCGAGTAGGCGTACATGGCGAAGCCGATGGTGACGGGGGAGAACTCGTATGCCAGGATCGACAGGCCGCCCCACGTCACGATTTGGGGATCAATCCGCGCCAGGCCGTGTAGCGGATCGGTCGCCGTGAAGAGCGCCATTGCGGCCGCGGGAAGAAGAACGAATGCAACGGTCTTCCATGTGCGCGGCCTGCCATAACCGCTGATCGCCGTCGCGAAAAACCACATGAAGACCATCCACCCGGCCGCTCCCACGTACTGGAACTGGTCGAAGAACAGCTTCATCCCGGTATGAGGACTGAGGAACTCAAAGAGCGATCCGAGGACCGACAGCGCCTGGGAAAGCAATACCGCACCGAAATAGACGGCGCCCGCCTCCTTACGTCTCCTGAAGCAATAGATCGCGAGCACCAACAGGATGATGCATGAAAATACGAAGAACATCATGTATACGGCCCGGGCTATATTCATTGTGGAAACAATTCCGCCGTTCTCTGTTTATTTGTGTCCGGGTCCCCGGAGAATGCATCCAAGGGCCGCAAGGGCCCCCACAGCGTCCTCCTTCGAGTGCCGCCCGGAAGGTCTCCAGATAGTTATTCAGGATATGAAATAAAAGTCAAGCAGTCATTAATGAGGGGCTCTGACCCCTCCCGAAGGCTCTGACCCCAAAATCCGCATGAGCCAACTAGCGCAAACCAGGAGGCAAAACCTGCTTGACAACATAATTCGTATACGTACATTATTGATGCATTATATTTTCACGGAGGCATAGCCGATGAGCGGCAGGGAACACTGGGAAAAGCTCGAGAACCTCATGCATTCCGCCCCGATCGTCCGGCTGATGGGCGCGCGGGCGCACATAGCCGACGGCTCCGCCGAGATCACCATTCCCGTGCGCAGGGAGCTTTTTCACGCGGCGCACGCCCTGCACGGCTCGGTCTATTTCCTGGCGCTGGACAACGCGGCGTTCTTCGCGGTCAATTCGCTCGTGGAGGACGTGTTCGTACTCACGGCGAGCTTCACCGCCTATTTCACGCGCCCGGTCACCGGCGGCATGATCAGGGCCGCGGGGAAGGTCGTTTCGCGCGGCCGCTCGCAGTTCGTCGCGGAATCGGTGCTGTACGACGAGAGCGGCGCGGAGATCGCGCGGGGAAGCGGCCTCTTCGTGAAAAGCCGCATCCCCCTGGACGAGAGGATCGGGTACTGCAATGATGCTTTTCCCGCGGACGCCCTTCAAGGGGGATAGAAGAGATAACGGATTAGAGGCGATGGATGAGATAAAGGCGAGGATGGTGTTTTGCCCCCCCGATCCCCCCTGAGGGGGGCAAGGGTAAACATGATGTGCATTGCAATATTGACAAGCGTATCGAGGAAAAATCTCAATAGTGCCTAACGCAACTCGGGATTGGCCACATTGCATGCAGATTTGAAATGACGCTAGATTAAAGAAACGCTTTCCTTGCCCCCTCCGGGGGTGCGGGGGCTTCCCCACCTCCCCCTTGGAAGGCGCCCCAGCAGGGAAGCGTTATCCCGCAACCTCAGTGAGGTTCATGATCGTCTTCTTGAGCGCCATGGCCGACTCGGGATTGTACATGATCAGGACGTCCGCCCCGGCGAAGAGGAAGGCGGTCGCGGTCGAAAGCTCCCAGAGCGCGGCGCGCTTCGTGAGCTCTCCCCATTCAGGAAAATCCTTCTCCGATGCGCGCAGCTCCTTTATCTTCGCGCACTCCTGCCCGGGAGACACGATCATGGGCGAGGCGAGCGCCGCATCGCCGCCCAGGCCTGTGAGGCGGATGCGCTCCATCACGGAATAGGTATACTCGAGCCCGTAGCCGAGCGCCCCCGTCATGGGATCGATCACGATGCGCTCCGCGGACACACCCATGGAGCCCAGCAGTATGGAGAGCTGCTTGGCGATGTTCACGTCGATGGGGCTCTGCGCGACAAGCGTGTGGCCGTAGGCGAGCGCCGCGCCGGCGATGGTCCGGTAGTTGTCCTGCTCCACCCAGTTGAGGAGCAGGTTTTCGCCCGCGCACCCGCGCGCGATCTCTTTCATCACCTCGTTGTTCTTTTCGTAGTGGTTGTGCCCGGTGACTATGAGCGGCACGTCCACGGCCGCGAGCACTTCCTTCACCAGCGCGAGCGAGTCCGCGGCGCTCCTGTTCCCGCGCTCGGGGTGCGTGCCGTCCAGCCTCACGCTCACGAGGTCGGCGCCGTATTTTTCCACGCAGGCGCGCGCCATCTCCGCGGGCCTGTCCAGGAGCCCGCCCCACAGCGCGCGCAGCACCGGCGGGTACTTTTCGCTCACGCGGTCGAAGACCTCCATCGCGACGAGCGCGCGGTTCGCCGACCTTCCCTCCCACTCATGGAAGGGCATGGAGGGCGTTCCGCCGACGGTGAGTGTTTTAGCGCGCGTGCCGCCCTGGGCGCGGGTCGCCCCGAGCGTCACTTCGTGCACGGGGAGGTCGGTCCTGTCCTTGCGCACCTCGAACGACCGTATCGCGCCGATTCGCGCCGAGGCCGCCGGCGCGCGCGTTTCCGCGACGAGCGCCCGGTTCTCACGCGCCGCCGGCGCATCGCTCGTCGCTTCCCTGGTTCGCGCGCCTGCGCCGTCCAGGAACCTGTCCGAAAGCACGTCTATGATGTCGGCGACGATCTCGCGCGTGAGGGACTGTTTGATCTCCGCGCGCACCTCTTTCATGATCTCTTCTTTTAGGCCCGCGAGGTCCGATGCGGCTACGGGCGCGATTGCGGGCTTGACCGTGGACGGAGCGTCCTCCGTCACTGTGCGCTCCTCGGCCCCCGCAACCGCCTTTGCCGCCGGGGCCTGCTCCGCGACACGCGCCATGTCCTCCATGGAGAGCGCCGGGTGGCCATTCTTTTCCAAGTAGGCGCGCACCTCGTGCGCCTCCAGCGCGATGGTTTCGTCCGCGATCTTGTCCATGAGGTCGGGGACGCCCTGCTCCGCGAAGCGTCGCCTGAGGTCGTCGGACATCGATTCCTTGAGCTCCCTGGTCATCCAGACGATCCGTTTGTGGCCGCCGTCCGCGAAAAGGAACTTGCGCGAGGTGAGGAAGACCTTGCCGCATCCCATGAAGCCGGGGGTCTGCGCCCCGCCTCCCACGTTGCCCGCGAGCGAGGAGAAGGTCATGCCCACCGGCGTCTCGCCGGTGTACTCGCGGTTGACGATCATCACGCCGTTGGCCTCGGGGAGGTATGCCGCGATCACCTCGAAGCAGCCGCAGCTCGTCATGGGGCGGTCGATTATGGAATAGGCGCAGAAGCTCTCCACCGACTTGTGCGAGTTCGCGTAGACGTACTCGTTCACGCCGGTCCACACGCCGCGCACCGGGTCCAGACACTCGCCCTTCTTCACCGGCTGGTTGGGCCCGGTTTCGTCGATCTCGAAGGCGGCCTTGCCGTCCAGCCAGTTGTACGCGCCGCACAGTCCCAGGCGCTCGGGCGTGATCACGCACACGTGGTTGGGCGCGAAGGACTGGCACAGGAGACAGGAGTAGAAGGTGTCCACGGACTCGTCGGTCATGGATTCGAGGCGGCGGTTGCGCTCCTGGTAGACCCTGCGCGCGGCGTCCAGCCGCTTCTCGACCTCGGCCGCGTCGGTGATGAGCGTGACCTTCACCTTGTCCACGATTGCCGGGTAGTTGGCGAGGAACTTCGCGTGGAGGATCTCGCCGTAGTGGCGCAGGCGCAGCCCTTTTTCAAAGCCGCTTTTGGAAATGCGCGTCCACACGATGTCGCGCTGGCCCATGTGCCAGATGCCCTCGGCGCCGTTGAGCAGGTGGTGGATCTGGCGCTCCAGGATGGATTCGAAGTCCGGCTGCATCTTGCGGCCCGCGACCTCCACCCAGATGGCCAGCGGCAGCGCCGCGCCGGGCTGCACGTCGTCCACGTCGGTCCCGATGATTTCAATCTCGCCGTCGTTGATATCCTCCAGGTCCACGGTCGTGACGAACTCGAAGGCCGTCGTGATGTTCCCGCCAAACTCCACGTGCGTGTCCTGCTTGCGGATGCGCTCGCCCTCGAAGGCCGCGCCGTAGGGAACCGGAATGGGAACCTTCGTGATCCTCACCTTGCAGCCGCGCACCTCGAGCGCGCGCTCCACCATGGATTCGTGCGGGACGTTCGAGACGACGTGCTCATAGGTGGTGATGCCCGTGGGAAGGATCTGCGGGATGCCGGTGTCCGCGATGACCGGGAAGCCGTAGTTGAGTGCCCCCGCGGCGGCCGCGTATTTCTCGGAATCGACCTCGCCCAGCGCCAGGACGAAGGCGAAGATGCGGTCCTTGTTGTATTTTAAATTTGCGCGGAAGTCGCCCGGCTTCACGCCCCCGAACGAGAGCGCCGCGCGGTTGGCGAATCCCAGCGCGTAAATGAGGGCCGACACGTCGGCGCCAAAGGGGACGAGCCTGGTCTCCCAGCCCAGCTGCACGCCCTCCTCCGCGAGCTGCTCGGCGAACTGCCTGCCGTTCGTGGAGCCGGCCATGAACACGTAGAGGTTCTTTTCCTGGAGCTCGCGCGCGATCTTCACCGCGATCGCGCTGGTGGGCGCGGCGCCCGTGATGGCCGCGAAGCCCGGCGCGGTACCGTCCACGAACTCGATCCCCCGCTCGCGCATGATGACGTCGGAGGCCGCCCCGAGCCAGATGCCGGACACGGGGTCCGGTCCCGCGAGGCACTTGCAGGACTCGATAATCTCGCAGGCGAAGAGCGCGGCGACGCCGGCGTCAAGGGTGTTGCCCAGGTAGGGGAGCCATGAATTCTCCGCGGGACGGGCCGGGAGAAGTGATTTCGCATAACGGAGCATCTTCCTGAGATCGGAGACCGTTTCCATCTTTTCGCCGGTGAAGGAGTAGATGACGGGCAGGAAGTACGCGGTGTCCGGGAAACCCACGGGCGCGTCCTCACCCTTCGCGCGCGCGGCCGCGTCGAGCGATTGTTCCGCCCGCGCCACCCATTCGATCGCGCCGTCGATGGCGCTGGCGCATATCAGCTTAGACATTGAGCTCCCTCCTGTCCTTCATATCCATGAGCTTGCGCTCCTGCTTCCTGTTTATGCCGAGCTTCGTGCGCCGCTCGTCTATGAGCTTGATGACAAGGGCGGCGGCCCCGTGCGGGTCAGCGCTCTCGTGGAAGGAGGCCCCGTACAGCTCTTTAGCCCCCCCCATGAGGTGCGAACTCACCAGGTCCGAGCCGCTCACGTAGAAGGGGTTCCCCAGCACCACGTCGATTCCCGACGCCACGAAGTAGCAGCCTATGGCGATGGCCTTTTCGCTCATCCACTCGGGCGCGACTCCCACGGCCGGTATGTCGGAGAGGTCGTCCCCCAATCCGCCCTCGCATACCACCTCGGTCGCGGCCTCCAGGATGCGCGTATTATCTACGCAGCTTCCCATGTGGAGCACCGGCGGCATACCCACCGCCTCGCACACCTCGCGCAGTCCCTGCCCCGCGACCGCGAGCGCCGCCTCGGGAGTGAGGAGCCCCGCCTTCGCGGAGGCGATCGCCGCGCACCCGGTCTTGAGGACCAGCACGTCGTTCTTTAATAGCTCCCGGGTAAGCACGTTGATGTACTCGTCCAGCTTCGCCTTGGGGTTGTTGCAGCCCACGATCCCGGCAACGCCGCGGATGCGCCCCTGGATGATCGCGTCGTTGAGCGGGCGGAACGACGCGCGGAACCTCCCGCCCAGCATGTACCTGATGGCCGGCACGCTGAATCCCGCGATGAGCGGCTTAGTGTGTTTGGGTATGGCGACCTTGCGGGGATCGCGGTTCCTGAAATTGTCGATCGCGCGGTAGAGGAGCTTCTTCGCGCCTTCCATCGCGTGCTCGCGCGAGAAGCTCTCGTGGCTTGCTCCTGCGGTGCGCGCGATGTCGCTCGTGGACACGATCTCCGTGTGGTACGCCGCGGCGACCTCGGGGAGCGAGGGCATGCAACATTGCACGTCGATGATCATCATCTCCACGGCGCCGGTCACGACGGCGAGCTCCTGCTGTAAAAAGTTCCCCGCGATGGGGATCCCGTGGCGCATGAGGATCTCGTTGGCCGTGCAGCAGATCCCCGCCAGGGTGATGCCGTTCGCACCGGCCATGCGCGCGTATTCCTTCACCTGCGCGTCCATGGACGCGAGCGCGAGCATCTCCGAGAGCGCGGGCTCGTGGCCGTGCACCACCACGTTCACCGTGTCCTCGCCCAGCACCCCCAGGTTCGCGGCGCTCTTCACCGGCGAGGGCGTGCCAAAGAGGATGTCGCCCGTGATGCTCGCGATGCGCGAGCCGCCCCAGCCGTCGGCGAGCGCGGTGCGGAAGGCGTGCGCGAGGATGTTGGAATAAT
>CALMJO010000484.1 GCA_937864375.1 uncultured Spirochaetota bacterium | reverse complement strand
CGGTAAAAACTGGTTTTATTATTTCCATGATGAAAACCCATATTTATAAGGTGCCCCTAAGTAGTCAAAAAGGGATTGACAAAAAAAGTCCATTATTTAAGGATGCGCGCTATGATTGAATTTGAAGACAAAACCTGTTTCGGCTGCGGCAGCGACAATGCATGCGGCCTTAGGCTGAAACTCAGATTCGACGAGGACACCAAGACCGCGTACGGTGAATACGTGGCCGTGCAGACCTTGGAGGGCCCGCCCAACATCATCCACGCGGGCGTCATCGCCTCGCTCCTTGACGAGACCATGATCACGGTCAACAAGTACATGGACATCATGACCCTCACGGGGGAGCTCACCATCCGCTACCTCCAGCCGGCCTTCATCAAGGAAAACCTCTACATCCGCGGATGGTACGTGAAGAAAAACAAGCGCATCATCGAGAACCGCGCGGAAATCGAAAACGAGATGGGCAAGATCGTGGCGCGCGCCAAGGGCAAGTACATAGAAGTAGACGACCTTCCCCAGCCTGAATAATCCTCACACGCCGAAGTGGTGGAACTGGTAGACGCAGCGGACTCAAAATCCGCCGGGGGCAACTCCATGAGGGTTCAAGTCCCTCCTTCGGCACGTCCTCCTGAATAATCAATGCACCTCACAGTAATACCCTGCCGTGGACCAGGTCATGCATATGTGTAATTGTTTCGCATAATAGGCCGGGGGCAAACCAGCCCATCGTGGTTCATCATTGCCGTTCATGCAGGGACGCCGCACTCTCCGATTGCGCTGCATACCCCTGGTATCACATCGCCGCACGGTTACGGAGCCCCCGGTTTCTTGTAATGTTTAACAAGCAGGACCTGGTTTCCCTTTTCGTTAAACCGGACTTCGTCGAACACGCTCCTGGTCATGAGAATGCCCCGCCCGTGGGGGACCCCGTCCTCGTTCGCCTGCTCCTGGCTCCTACCCGTCACTGCGGCGACGTCAAAACCGTCTCCCTCGTCCGTCACTTTGTATGCAAGCCACTCAGCGGTGACGGCATATTCGAGCTCGACCGACCTTCCCTCGTATCGGGGATCGCTTTTTCTTTGCGTGATGAAATCAAAATAGGCGTCCCGGGCCATCGCCTCGGTCTTTTCCTCGTAAGTGATATTGAGATTACCGTGCTCGATCGCGTTAATTATCACCTCGCGGAGGGCAAGCCTGATGACGGTCACCTCGGAGTCAGGGAGATAGCGGACCACGTTTCTCGTCAGCCGGTATGAGATGTCATCGGCGGAGGTCAGGGAATTATTGATCCGGTACTTCTGCTTGTCGTATACCAGGAAGGCGACCAGACTGTCGTCGGTGATGGGCGACGCTTTGCCCAGGATTTCATTCTTTTCCGATCGCTCGAGATATTCCAGGCTCATATGCACCATCCTGGGCTCCATGAAATTCCTGCGTTTGAGCGCGACGGTAAACTGCGTCGGCCCCCTTGAAACCGACATCGTGCGCAGTTTTTCGGCGATAATGTCCCTGCTTACCTGCTTGCCTCCACTCTCGTCCCACACAAGCTCCGCCAGCCCGGTACCTACCACCTCCTCCGGCTTGAAGCCAAAGATCTTCCGTAACGCATGGTTCACGGTGATGAACCTGAATTCCGCGTCCAGGGAGAACACCAGGTCGCCGGTACCCTCTACCAGCAGGCGGTACTTTTCCTCGGAAAGAGCGATGCGCCTTCCCGCCTCCTCCGCGTCGTTCTTCGCCCGACGGAGCATTTCCTCGGTCCTCTCGTGTTCCTGTATCTCCTCTTCCAGGGCGCGGTTGGATTCGGCGAGGTCGTTCGTGCGCTCCCGGACCATGCGGTCGAGCGTGTGGTGCGCTCTCATGAGCTTGCGGGCTATGTAAAGGCCGGTCAGGGCCGCGACCGCCGTGATGAGTATGAGCGAGACGAGCGCGATCAGGAAATAGTACCTGCTGATTCCGTCTATTCTGGCGTCGGCGAGCACCTCGATCTCGCTTACGAGGGATTCGGCGCTGTTCAGCAGCGCATTGTCCCTGCCGCGCGCGTGCAGTATGATCTTTCTGCGGTCGGCGAAGCCGGTACCGGCCAAATTGCTCGTGAGGCGGCTGAAGTCGGCGGTAAGCCTCCCGTGATCGTCGCGCAGGGCCTCGATCCTTTCCGGGATTCCGTCCAGGTCGGAACAGGATATCTTGAGGTTGAACAGCAGGTCCTGGATGCGGTCGGTCCTGTACGAAAACAGGTACAGGTTCGTCCGGTAGGCCTGGAAGTCATCCCCCTCCAGCATGATGGTGTTCCACAGCTGGAACTGCTTTTCAAAATCCATCTGGACGATCCTGGCCTGGCTCACCGCGTTTATGAGCGGACGGATGTCAATAAGGGCGCGCCGCATCGAATAGATGCCCAGGAATCCTCCCGCCAGGAAAAGTGCGGTGAGGATGGAAAACCCGAAGATCATCCACCAGTCGGCGATAGCGGTTATTTTGGTGTTACTCTTCATGCCAATAAAAAAATTCACGCGTATGGGAATTCGGTCATCGAATCCAGGTCAAACGGATATCCGGAGTTGATGAAGTTTTTATTAAGGAACGGTTGAAATTGTGTTATGAACGAATGAAGGAAAACTCATTATTCGCTGGGCAGAGGCAGGCGCGGGCTCGAACGTCTTTCTTAAGAAAAACCCGGTGTTTTCCGATGCCGGAGGCTCTCGCCTCCCCACACCCTCAATTCAATCATGCAGTCTGTCAATATACGCCCTGTGCCGGAAATGCCGGGTCACCCGTGCATGGAATCGTCGTCGTCCCGGTTGCCGCCCTTCCCCGGGTCCTGCACGTCTTCGCGGGTGACGACGATGCGGTTAAGCCAGTCCCTCCATCCGAGCGAACGGGTCCACGAGATGGAGGCCACGCGCTCCCTGTTCACGGCGTACTCGGGGAGGCCGTACATGCAGGTCCATGCCACGGCCCGGGAGTCAATGTCCCTGTGTACGACGACGAGGTGACGGCCGTCCGCGTTCCTGAGCACGTAGACCTTCGCGTCCATGTAGCCCTTGTCGGCGATCGCGAGCGCGAGGTGCGACGGTTTTAATGTTTCCCTGAAGTCCGAATAATCGGTGGAGAGCGTTTCGCGCAGGCGCGCCTCGTACGTTGCGAAATATACCCAGCCAAGAAATCCTCCCCAGAAAAGCACCGTCCAGGCGAAGGACGCCCACTGGCGCCAGGTGCGGGACGCGAGCCAGCGGACGGGAAGGGCGAGGGCCTGTCTCTTATACACATCTGACGCTGCCGACGAATAGAGAGGTG
>CALMJO010000483.1 GCA_937864375.1 uncultured Spirochaetota bacterium | reverse complement strand
GTGGGCGACCTTGTGAAAGGCGGAAAAAAGCACGTTCGCGCGCGCGGTTTCGCGCCCCAGGGCCCTGAGCGTCTTCGCGCGGAACTGGGACTGGATCCTGAATCGGGCGAAAAAGTCCTCCTGCATGGCGCGCGTCTTGGCGACCATGCGCTCCACGAGGTCATTGCCGCCGGCACCCCGCGCGATGATCGCGAGCCTCGCCTCGTGCAGCCTCCTGAGGCGGCGCAGCTTCCCCGGGTTGTCGAGCAGGTCGTCGAAAATGTACGGGTTACGGTCGATGATGAAGACGTCGCCTATGATCTCGAAGAGGAGCTTGGCGCTGCGCCCCGTCACGCGCATGGCGCGCAGGCGCTCCAGTATATCGAGCATCCCGTCGTCAAAATACTTGAGGATGATTTCCCTGTCCGAAAACGAGGTATAGTTATAGGGGATCTCCCTGAATCGAAAATCCTTTCTCATGGTCCTCCGGAATGCACGTCGATTAATGCGGAAAATATAGCACAATTATGAAGCGGAAACGATTTGGCAAGAAAATTACAGCATGCGCGCGGTGCGGACGGGACCGGGAGCAGGGGCGCGCTCAGCCCGTGTAGACGACCGCGAGTATGACGGAGGGTTTGTTCGCGACGCTCCTCAGCGCATGGGGGATGCTCGATAGGTAATAGATGCTGTCGCCTGCGCGCAGGGTTTCCACCCTGGATCCAAGCCGTATCTCGATTTCGCCCTCCTGCACGATGAGGAACTCCTCCCCGTCGTGAAACGAGGCGTCATCGGGCCAGTAGGAATTCTCCAGCGTGACCATGAACGCCTCCATGTGGCGTGACTTAACGCCGGTGGAGAGCGACTGGTACATGTAGGTGCGCTTTTCCGTGGTGCGGGTCTGTTCGCCGCGCCTCGTCACGGAATAGTGGTACCCGGAGGCCTCGTCCAGCAGGAGGCCGGTGCCCACGCGCAGCGCCTTGGAAAGCCTTATAATCGCGTGAAGGTCGGGGATGACCTTCTTGGACTCGATGTCGGCAAGGTGCGTTTCGTCCAGCCCGCTCATCTTCGCGAGGCGCTCCAGGGGAAGCCCCTGCATCTCGCGGATCCCGCGCAGCCTGTCGCCCAAGAACTGCCTGTCGCCCGACTGGTTTTCCTCCTGGTAATACCCGGTAAGGTCGTCAAGGAAACTCTGGTAGTCTTTGCTCTGGACGTTGGTCTTCATGCGCTGCCTCCCTGGTGGTTCATCGCCCGCGGGAAAATGCCCCATGTCGCGGGAACGGTCAGAATGATACGGGAGCTGAACGGCCCTGTCAATGAAAAAGCGAGCAGGAAGCGCTCATGCGCCGCAGATCACGGCCAGGATGACCGACTTGCGGAAGGTGCGGTTCTCGATGCGATGCGGGATGGAGGACTGGTAGTACACGCTGTCGCCCTCTTTCAGTATAATCTCGTCCTCGCCCAGGAATATCCTGATGGAGCCCTTCTGCACGAGTACGAATTCCTCGCCCTTGTGCTGCGCGCATTCGCGGCGCCGCCCCCGTCCCTTGAGCGTGAGTACGAAGGCGCGCATGTCGGGAGCGCGGAATACCGGTGGCGCCATGTCCGTGCCGGGCTTTCCCGTCCCGGACGGAAGCGCGCGAAGGTCACGCGGGGCAGGGCCCTCGTCTCTTCGAATTACGGTGAAGCCGGGAAATCCCCGGCTCTTGTGGCGGGCGCACAGCTCGCGGATGTAATCTTCCCATTCGGCTCCCTGGAGGAAATCGGAGGGATCGATCCCGCGGCACGCCGCTTCAAGCTCTTCCGGTTCGTTTTTTTTCTTTCGCGGGCTCATGGCCTACAGGCGCCTGGGCAAAAAATACTTCTTCCAATTTAGCCTGAAGCTTTATGCAGGCATGGGAACAATATAATCCGAAGTCGACATTTTCACAAAAAAATCTCGCTAAATTTGATCGGAAATTTTTTGGTGCGATATATATTTATTGACGCGTATTGGAGCCCCGCCATAGTGACCACAGCGGACCCCGAAACACGCGTGAGCGGAGCGGCTGATGGACAAGCTTAGGAGCCAGCTCGGCGGCATGGTCCTGAACGAGGACACCGTCGTCGGCATCGAGTTCAATACCTACATGCGGTATTGGGACAAGGTCAAATTCCTCTCCAGAGAGAAAAACGGTTACATCACCCAGGAATTCACGCCCATGACGGGGGGAGATCTGCTCGAACAGCAGCTCTTCCTCGCGGCGGGCCTTCTCGAGCTCAACGTGGAAAAGGGCGAGACGGTCGCCATCTTTTCCCCCAACTCCATGCGCTACGTTACCGCGCTCTTCGCGGTGTTCTCAATAGGGGCCATGTTCGTGCCCATCTACCCGACGACGACCGAGGAAGAGGTGGAGGAGATGCTCCGCCATTCCGAGACGCGCGTCATCTTCGCGGGCGAGATCGCCGAATACCAGAAGGCGGTGTCGATTCTCAACAAGGTCAAGTCGCCACTCAAGAAGGTGATCGCCTGCCACCACATGGACGTGGGCCCGGAAAACGTGCTCTCGTTCGACAGGCTCATCAAGCTCGGCCGCACCTCGAACCGGCTGCCCGAGGTCATCGAGGCGCTCAGGGGCATGCGGGGCGAGGACCTTGCGGCGCTCTTCTACACGCCGGGGACGACTGGAGAGCCCAAGGGCGCGCTCCTCACCCATGCGAACTTCGCCTCGCAGCGCTGCGTCATGGACCTTCTGAAAATCGGCCCCCGCGACGTGAAGCTGTGCCACCTGCCGTTCAGCCACGTGTTCGGGCTTTCGGCGGACATTTTTTCGTGCGCCTCCACGGGAGCGCTCATGGGCGTCATACGGACCTTCGAGACCGAGGAGATGCTCGCCGCGATGGAGGTCATCCGGCCCACGATCATCTGCTCCGTCC
>CALMJO010000482.1 GCA_937864375.1 uncultured Spirochaetota bacterium | reverse complement strand
CTGTTCGATTGCGCTTCTGCCTGTGCTTAGGGCAGGGTGATGATTTTTAATTGTTCCCCGCTACTCCCACACCCCCCTGACCGCGTTCACCTCGCCCGCGATCGTGCCCGCGAAGGCGTCCAGGCTGTCTCCCTCGCGCAGCGTCACCGTCTTGCTGTAGAGCACGGCGCCGCTCTCCGCGTCGATCACGTTCACGGCGATAACCCTGGACTGCCCGATCCCGTTGATCCTCCCCGTCATGAGCCGGTTCACGCTCTTGCGGTCCAGTCCTCCCGCGCGGTACACGACCTCGTTGGCGCCGCGCAGGCCTTTGAGCGCTGCGTAAATCTTATCGGTAACGCCCGTCGCATAGGCCGCGTCCACGCCGCCGGGCACGAGCCCAGTGATCCCCAGGCGCGCCTTGACCGCGGGGGCGTTCTCGTCGGCCTCGTCGGACTTCGCGCCGTCGTCTTTCTTCACCGCGTCCTTTTTCTCCGGGGCCTTCCTGACCGGTGCGGGTGCGAGTCCCAGCCGCCAGCGGAAATATTTTTCCACGTAATCGGGGGCGATGCAGGTCATGCCGGGCAGGGGACGCAGCGCCTTCATGTCCTTGAACACCTTCGCGTCGGCGTCCGCGATCTTCGTGATTTCGGTTTTGTCCCCCTTCATGGTCGCCTTTTCGCCGGCGCGCACGCGCGTCGCCGCCGCGGTCCCGCCCGTGACCTCGACCTCTCCCTCGTCCACCATGACGACGGCTGCGTCGCCCTCGAGCGCGGCGGAGAAGAGCGTGCCCCTGACCGCAATCACGCTCGTTTTGAGCTTCACGGTGAAGCTCCCGTCCTTGGAAAGCTTGTCGGCGTAGAAGGACGCGCCGCCTTTGAGCACCTCGACAGAGCTTTGTGACTGGGCGGACTCGGGCTTTTCGGGGAGCTTCGCGAGCGCGCACTCGGAATTTTCGGACATCTGCAGGAGGATGTCGTACCCGTACTGCACGAACGCCGTGGAGGCCGCGCCCGTGCGCACGCGGTCTTCCTTGGCGAGCTCCATTTTAACCTGCGCGGGCGCGGTTTTACCGCCGGGCGAGGCTACATCCACGGTCCCGGTGAAAAAGCTGAGCCAGGCGAACGCCTGTTTTTTTTCCGCACAACCCGGTGCGAATGCAAGCGATGCGGCGAGCAGAATGGAGGGAATGATCCTGTGCTGTTTCATGACGGCCTTCCTGTTGTTTATATGGTGCGCGGAGCGCTCAATAGCTGCGTGGCGTGATCATCGCACACTCACGGGTCGACGTCAACAGAATTACGGATCGGGGGGCCGAATCGCTTCCCGGCATAGGTCATGCACCTATGAAAAAAAAGGCCCATCGCCCCTTCCACACAAGGCCCGCCGCCGATTCCCCCGCTTGCGCCCGGCTCGATCGTAACCGTGCCGCGGACCATCGCGCAGTACATAGTCACCGAGTATGGCATGGCGCACCTCAAGGGCAAGAGCACGTGGGAGCGCTGCGAAGCGCTCATCGACATAGCCCACCCGTACTTCAGGGACGTGCTCATCCGCGAGGCGGAGGCCATGGGCATCTGGACGAAGACGAACAGGCAGGACGAGACGGTGACGTTACCCCCCGGCCCCCTTTGATGAAGGGGGCCAGGCTATTGTGTGGAGAATGCTTTTCCCGGGTACGCCCTTCAAGGGTGATGGAAGAGATAACGGCGAACGGCGATGGAAGAGATAAAGGCCCGGAGTGATCCGGTTTGTCCCGAAAATTTTCAGCATTGAAACATGGATTCTTGCATCAATAACGCGAAGGGGTAGGGCTATGAAAGGCCCTGCCCGATTCGATTTCGCAAATCATTAACGATTAACGGGATGAGGTTCGATCGGCCGGCAGGAGAAAACCAAAACTTTTATCTCCTCCATCGCCTCAATCCCATCTCCCTATCCCCGCGCCTGCGGCATATATCCTTATGCCGGAATTATTTTCCAAGCTGCACCGACGGAAACCTCCTTGCGTCCGTGTGCGGGAGGAAGAGCGCGGCGGTGTAGTGGTCCATGTAGGCGGGGTCGGCGCCGGGATCCATGTAGGTCATGCGCGCGGCGAGGGCGTCCTGCAGCGCGCGCTCCTTCCCGGAAACCAGCGCCCGGTACGAGCCCAGGAGGGAGGCGTTCCCCAGGTAGACGAACCGGTCACGGGGGATGTCCGGGAGGAGTCCCACGGTGACCGCGTCCTCGAGGTCAAGAAATTTCCCAAAGCCGCCGGCGATGTACACCCGCACGAGATCGGTGAAATCGAGACCCAGCTGCGCGAGGACGAGCGTACACGCCGCATAGATGGCCGCCTTCGCGCGCACGAAGTTCCCGATGTCGCTCTCCGAAACCGCAACCTCGCGCCCGTCAGCCGGGTCTTCGAACAGGAGGTATGAAGCCCTTCGGCCGCGCTCCACGACGTGCGTGCTTTGCCGCCCGCGCGCGAGCCTCCCCGACCGGTCGAGCCATCCAGCGCGGAAGAGCCCCGCGACGAGTGAAATCATTCCCGAACCGCAGATGCCCCGCGGGGCCGCGCCGCCCAGCACCGCGCACGACGGCGCGCCGCTCGCCTGGTTCACCGCCACGCGCTCGATCGCGCCGGGGGCCGCGCGCATGCCGCATTCTATCCCCCCGCCCTCGAATGCCGGCCCGGCCGAGCACGCGCAGGTCATGAGGAACTCGCTCCCCCCGACGACGAGCTCGCCGTTCGTCCCCACGTCCAGGAAGAGGGACACGCCGTCACCGTTATGCGGAATGCCGGACGCGAGGAGCCCGGCAGTGATGTCGCCGCCCACGTAGCTGCCCACGCAGGGGGAGATCCTGAGCGCGGCCGCAGGGTGGATGCTGATGCCCGCCTCGCCCGCGGTGAGCGCGGGGACCGGGAGGAGCGTAGGCGTGTAGGGGTCCAGGCGGATGTGCCCGGGGGGGAGCCCCAGGAGGAGGTGCGTCATCACGGTGTTCCCGGACACGACCGCCGCGCAGATCTCTTCGGGACGGATGCCCGCCGATGATGCCAGGGAAGCCGCAATCCCGTTGATGGAACCGCGTGCCGCCGCCGCGAGCTCGTCTAGCCCCCCGGGCCTTCCGGCGTAATTGATCCTGCTGATCACGTCCTGCCCGAAGCGTATCTGCCCGTTGTAGGCGCTCCGCGACGAAAGGGGCTTCCCGGTCTCAAGGTCAACGAGGAGCGCCGCTACGGTCGTGGTGCCCAGGTCCACGGCGAGGCCGTAGCTGCCGCGAACCGCGCTTTTCCGGGAGACGCGAATGACGCGCGCTGCGCCGCCATCGCGCGTCGCGACCGCCGCGACGGCGCCGTCCTCGGCGCGCAGCTCCGCGGCGAGGGAGCGCAGCGTGTCCAGGGAGAGCGCCCCGACGCCGGGGGCGCCGTCTTTTGCAAGGGCGCGCATGGTCCTGTCCATGTCACTAAGCCCGTCCGCGGGACGGGGCGGCGGCACGGTCGCGCGGAAGAGCTCCGCGAGGGGCCCGTCGCAGGGAACGTGTTCCGGGAGCGCCTCGGCCGTTCCCGCGCCGTCCATCGCCAGGAGCGCGGATTCGCGGGAATCGAGCACCTCGATGACCGTGTGGACGTCCGTCGCCAGGGACGCGCACGCCTGCACTACTCCCGCCTCGCCGGGGATGGCGGGAAGACTATCGTTATGCGAAATAGAACCCTCGACCACGCGCACCCTGCATTTCCCGCACGTGCCCTTTCCTCCGCAGGGAAGGTCTATGGAGACTCCCGCCGCGCGGGCGGCGTCCGCGAGGGGAGCGCCGGGCGCGGTCTCGACGGATATGTTTGAGGGAAGGAAGGTAATTCTTGGCACGGGATCACACCTGCAGGCGCGCCTTGATGAACCCTTCCAGGTCGCCCGCCTCCTGCGGTCCCACGAGCACCTTCCAGCCGGGGAGGGCCTCCTCGATCTCGCCCGAAATCTGGGCCACGTAGCCGGGGATCACGATCTCCCTGCGGGTGAGCTTCTGTTCGACGCCCTCTTCCTTGATGAACTTTGCGATGGTGGCGGCGCCAAATTTGCCCGCGGCCCACGCCGTGAGCACGCTCATGCCCTCGCACTCGGGGACCATGAGCCAGGCGCTTATGCCGCTGTTCTCGATCTCCGCGGAGACCACGAAGTAGGTGAGCGAAAAGTTCGTGGTCACGAAGAGCGGCGAACCGGGACCGGGCTCCCCTATGGGGTAGAGGCGCGGCTCAACCTGGATGGGCTTCTGCGGATCGGTATAGATGTTCTGGCGCAGCGTCATGAGCGGCGCTATTGCTGCGGGATCAAACGAGGGAAGCACGACGACGCCATCGTATTTCACGATGCCGGTCACCGCGCGCGCGGCGCAGTCGGCCGCGTCGGTCCCGTCTATGAACGAAATGAAGGGAAAACCCAGCGGCTTGTAGTTTTCGCGGATGGCCGCGCGGCGCGCGATGGAGTTGGTCTGGAACTTTTCCAGGAGCGTGTGCGTGGAAAAGTTGAGCAGCACCTCGTTCATGCCGCTTTCCCTGAGGGCCGCGGCCAGGGACACGAGATCGTCAACGTCGCCGGCGGTGACGGCGAGTGCGCATCCGTGCTCCTGTGCCGGCTTCACGAGGGCGCGGGCGTCGGCTCCGCCCACGGGCGCGAGTATGCTCCCCGATCCGGTCACCGCCGCCGCTGCGGCGGCGAGC
>CALMJO010000481.1 GCA_937864375.1 uncultured Spirochaetota bacterium | reverse complement strand
CGCACGAGCACCGTGATCCCACTATTCCTTTCCTGTGCGCTCGCGGCGTCCATGGCGGTCGCGGGGTTCGCGTTCCCCGCGGCTGCCCCCGTCCTCTTCCCGGCCGGGCTCGCCTGCGCGGCTCTCATGCACATGTACGTTTTCTTCACGAGCGTGTTCAACTCGCAGCGCGCGTATTTCTTCCTCCAGGGCGCGCTCGCCGTCTCGCTGGGACTTTACGCCTGGGCCGGATTCGCGCGGTCGGTGGAGCTCTGTTCCCTCGCCGCCGGGGTCCAGTTCCACCTCACTTCGCTGGTCATCGCCTACAGCTATTACCAGACCGTGCGGATGATTTCGCGCAACCTGGACGAATCGCGCCGCCTCAACCGCCAGCTCGTGCACACGATCAACCGCCTGCGCCAGAAGTCGGAACAGCTCAGCCGCATAGTCCAGGAGAAGGAAATAGAGCTCATGCAGATGTCCCGCCACGCGAGCCTGGCGGAAATCACCGCGGGAATCGCGCACGAGCTCATGCAGCCGTTCACGGGGATCAAGGGCGTCGCCCAGAACATGATCGACGACATCACGGGGGACGAGTTCGAGGGACTGCAGGCGGTTGCGGATCTCACGAAGATCTGCGCGCTCGTCGACAAGTCGGCGTCCATCATCGACCACATACGCAACTTCTCGCGCAAG
This sequence comes from uncultured Spirochaetota bacterium, assembly GCA_937864375.1. Lineage (GTDB taxonomy): Bacteria > Spirochaetota > UBA4802 > UBA4802 > UBA5368 > FW300-bin19. Next base: position 4,001 of record CALMJO010000481.1, on the reverse strand, counting down.
AGCGGGCTCAACAGGCAGTACATCGACATCAACCGCGTCATCCTGGACGCGCTGGACCTGGTGAACCTCCAGTTCAAGAAGTACGGCATCGACATAGTCCTCCTGCTCAATGAAAATCCCAGCCGCGTCTACGGCGACAAGATCAGCCTCGAGCAGCTCATTATCAACCTCCTGCTCAACGCGCGCGACGCGATCATCGAGCGCCGCAGGACCGAGGGAGAAGACTACGCCGCGCAGATCACCATCTCTTCAACTTCCGGCGAGGAGAAGACGACGCTCGCCATCGAGGACAACGGGATCGGGATCTCGCAGGATAACATTAAAAAGATCTGGTCCCCGTTCTTCACAACCAAGCGCAGGAGCACGGGCACGGGCGTGGGCCTGTCCATCAGCAGCAGGATTCTTAAAGAACACAACGCCGACGTGCAGGTCGCCTCTCTGCCCGGCCTGGGCACGAGGTTCCTGATCGAGTTCCCCGTGCGCCACGAAAAGGGCGCGATCGCGGTCCCCTGAGCGACGGCCATGGACAGGGCACTGTCGGCGCGCATCTTCCACCTTTTAAAAAAGCATTACGGCGTTCCGGATCCTTCGCTCCGGTACACGGGCCTGTACGAGCTCGCCGTGTCCGTGGTGCTCTCCGCCCAGACGACCGACGCGCAGGTGAACGCGGCGACGCCCGCGCTCTTCGCGCGCTATCCGGACTTCGCGCGCCTCGCGAGGGCGCGCATCGGCGACGTGGAGCGCATAATCAAAAGCACGGGCTTCTACCATAACAAGGCGCGCAACATCGTCGCGCTATCGAGGGCGGTGACACAGCGCCACGGTGGGGAGCTTCCCTCCGCGAGGGAGGAGCTCACGGCGCTTCCCGGGATCGGGCGCAAGTCGGCGAACGTGATCCTGTCGATCGGGTTCGGCGTTCCCGCGCTCGCCGTGGACACGCACGTGCTCAGGATCGCGAATAGGCTGGGTTACGTGGAATCGGACGATCCGCTCCGGGCGGAAGAGGCGCTCACCTCGATGATCCCGCGCGCCGACTGGACGACGGCGCACCTGGTGCTCATTACGCACGGACGCGCGCTCTGCGCCGCGCGCGCGCCGCGCTGCCGGGAATGCCCCGTCAGAACCCTGTGCGCGTACGCACGTAATAATCCTTGAAGACTGCGACCGCTTCAGGGTCGTTTATGCGAAGGTTCAGCTTTTCCCTGGGATCCATGCCCGTGATGCGCGTGAGCGCGCCGTATGCCGTGTAGGCCAGCGCCGAGTCGGGCCCCGTGAGGTATTCGAGCAGGAACGGTATGAAGAGCGGGCTCCTGCTTTCACCCGCCAGCGACATTCCCCAGCGGATGAACGGGGTGCCGGCCGTTCGCATTCTCTTTTCGAGATCAGCCTCGTTCCCCTTTACATACCTGGCCGCCAGCCTCGTGAAGGCGGGCGCGTTCTCAAGATGCGAGCCTATCGCGAAGGATCGCGATTCGGCGAAGCCGATTATCTTATCGTAGGTGAGAGGAAGTACCCTGTGCCGCAGGTACCCCGCGATCATTTCTGCCGTGTCCACGGAGCCGGAGAACAGCAGCCTTTCCCACTCCTCGTCCGAGTAATCGAGATCCACGTGATTGCGCCGCGCGTACGAAAGGTATTCCTTAAGGTACTCGGGATCGCCCGATCGCATGGCCTGATCCTTGAGCTTGAGCACCGGAAAGCGGAAGCCCAGCCGCAGAAGGTACATTCCCGCCTCGCGCCTGCCGTAGCTTTCGGGGTCGGTCCGCTCGAAGATGAGCATGTGCGCCCCCAGGTAGATCCCGAAGGAGAGCAGGCTCACCGTCCCCGCGGTAACCAGGAGCTTCAGGAGGTTGCGCCGATCGAAAAACTCGAAGAACAGGAAGAAGAAGAATATGGCGAGCTTGAAGATCATGATGATCTGTACGACGTACCCGCTCATGGTCACCGAGCGTATTATCCTGTCCAGGTAGAAGAACGCCACGCACAATCCCATGAAGAGCGGAATGGTGATGAAGGGATCCCGTCTGAGCTTGAGCGCGAAGAGGAGAAAGAGCGAGTAGACCAGCATATTCGTATTCTGCCCGTCGAGCATGCCCATGACGCTCGGCCACGGCCAGTGCGCGTCCCTGATCCCCTGGATCAAAAACGAGGTGAGGACCGCGCCGTAGATGATCAGGAGCGGGATGACGCGCGCCTCGATGAACAGGTAATTCTCGCCCATGCGTCCGTAGGCCGCCGCGTAGTCCCGCTCGTGCTCGTCTATGTTGATCATCGAAAAATCGAATATAAGGTAAAGGCTGAACACGTACACGTATATCTGCACGATGAGCGAGATACCGAACCAGTCGTAGAACAGGTTGAACGCGAGGTTGGCGAGCAGGAGCCCGGCCAGGATGATGAAAAACGGGGCGGTCTTTCTCAGCCGCGGGAGCGCGAGGGGCAGCATGGGATTCCTAGTCAATCTTCCTGAGCCGTTCGAAGGATATGTAATGCTCCTCCATTCCCACGCCCTTTTTATTGGTTCCGATGATCGTGAAGTCCGAAAACGCGCGCAGCCTCACGAACTTGCCCTTGCGGTTGCGCGGGACCGACATCTCCATGGAGTGAAGCCGCCTGGAAACGATGAGGTCGCGGTCGTCCTGGGCGTCGCGGTAGCTGAACTCGGTCGAGATGAGCGAGCTGTGGTCCTTGGTGAGGGAAACCAGCTCCATCTCCACCTCGACGATGGGGATGTTGCCCGAGCGCCGTGAGATGAAGCCCCCGGAATAGGGACGCCCCTCAAGCTCCATGTAGGTGAGATCCATGGCCATGTCGCGGAACTGTATGGTGATCCAGCTGTAGCAGGACATGTCGTTGGGATAGCGCAGGCCCCAGGAATGCTTGCGCATCCCCACGCATTCGATGCGCTTGGTGGTTCCCTTGCGCTCCCCCTTGGAGAAGGCGATGGAGCCCGCGACCTTGCACCGCTGCTCGTAGCGCTCCCAGAGGTCCACGACCCGTTCGGGGACCTGCCCCTGTTCGGGCGCCGTCGCCGAAAGGGGGAACACGTAGATCGGGTACGCGCCGGAAAGCATGAGGCTCGCGTGAACCGCGTCGTTTTTCAGGTTCACCTCGAACTTCTCCTGCGGCGAAAGGATTTTGTACTTTACCCTCCCGTCGGAAAAAAGTTTCTGGTTCGTCCTGACATCGAGATCGGTGAGATTGCTGTAGGTGTAAAGGTTGTCGTTACAGTAGAGCGCCCAGACGAACTCCATCTTGCGCTGGTGGAACATGAAGTTGATGTCGGCGAAGCCGTAAATCCTGCTTTTCTTGTCGACTATGTTGACGCTGTAGCGCTCAATCCAGTCTTCGCTCTTCTTGAACTCGTGCAGCAGCTCATCTTTTGGATCGATCATGCACTCATCACCTGCTCGTTATGTATGTACCCGCCGCCCCGGTCCGGACGGGTAGCCGGATGCAATGCGATTCCCGCTATGAATGCTAGAATATTTTTTATATAAAACATTGGTGAATGTAATGATTCCGGCATTTATTTCAAACATTTTTTTTAATTTATCGACTAACGGCTGGAAAAAACGGGGCTTTATGCGCAAAAAGCGCCTCGAAACCGCCCGCATGGCCGCGGGAAGGGCAAAGAACGCGATGAGCGTATCCCGGCCGTGCCGGGCTCAGGCGGGAAGCCTGATCAGGGCGACCCTGGGCAGTCCGCCGTAGTCGTTCATCACGGAGACCTGGAAGCCGTGCGAGGCCCCGGCGCCCATGACACGTTCGCGATGAGCGCTGCCCATTTCGAGCAGGAGATGCCCTCCCGGCGCAAGGCGCCCGGGGGCGCCTTCGATGAGGCGCGCGATCACCGCGAATCCGTCGTCGTCCGCGACGAGAGCCCCGCGCGGTTCGAACGAGAGCTCCCTCTGGAGGCGGGGCATCTCCTCCGGCGCAATGTAGGGAGGATTGGAGACGATCAGGTCGAAGCGCTCTTCTCCGACCGGCCCATACAGGTC
>CALMJO010000480.1 GCA_937864375.1 uncultured Spirochaetota bacterium | reverse complement strand
GCGAGGACGACGCAGTCGGCGCGGTACTCCTCGCCGCTAAGCGTGTGCACGCCCGCTACGGAGCCGCCTTCCACGATAAGGTCGGTCACCATGCGACCAAACCGGATCTCTCCCCCGAGCTCGAGAATCTGCGCCCTGATGCTTTTTATGATTTTCACCAGGCGATCCGTTCCCAGGTGCGGCCTCTGCTCGTACAGGATGGACGCGGGGGCCCCGTGCGCGACGAGCGTGTCAAAAAACCACGATGCCTCCGGGCGGTGCGTGCGGGTGGTGAGCTTTCCGTCGGAGTAGGTGCCCGCCCCCCCCTCTCCAAAGAGTACGTTGCTTTCGGGATCGAGCAGGCCCTGCGTTTTAAGGGCGTGGATGTCTCTCATGCGCTCTTCCACCGGGCGGCCCCGCTCGAGCATTGTTACCCGCACGCCCGCGTGAAGCAGCCTGAGCCCGCAGAAGAGACCGGCCGGTCCCGTTCCTACGACGATCACAGAGAGCGGCCTCGTCGCGCGCATAACGGCAGGGGCCGTCCTTGGTTCCGCGCGCTTCACTCCCGGAAGCGCCAGGAGGCGCGCAGTGTCCGCGTCCTCCACCTCGATCTCCACGCGGTAGCGGTAGAGGATGGAGCCCTTGTCCCGCGCATCGAGAGACTTGCGCACGATGCGATACGTGAACGGGTGACCGATGCCGTACTTCTCCGCGATTACGCGGCTCAGCGAATCCTCCGGTTCCCCGGGCTTGAGCTCAATGTGGTCGAATCCCAGTATCATCACCTGCGTTCCTCTTTCAAGAAAAGGATGGACAAGCGCCCTCTCGTTCTTTACTATTCCGTATTCAGCCCCGTGATACCGGGAAGCGCAATTGTTTTTTCCGGCACCGGTTGATTCCGGTGCGGCCTTTACGGTAATTTTTTAGCATAATGCTCATTCTCTTTCCTCTAGCATCTTGGTGAAAACGGAGGTTCGTATGAAGCGCCTTCTCCTTTATTCGGCACTACTCGCACTTGCAGTGTGCGCCGGTCCAGGTTTCGCGGGCGAGCCCACCCCGGACCCCATCCTGAAGCTCAACACGAAAATGCATACCTCGAGCATCTGGCGCATCGGCGTGGACGGCCAGGGGTATTACCTCGTGACCGCTTCCGACGACAAGAGCGTCATGCTCTGGAACGCGAAGACGGGCGATTACACGAAAACGCTCCGTCCGCCCATCGACAAGGGAAACGAGGGCCGCATCTACAGCTGCGCGATCTCGAAGGACGGGAAGTATGTCGCCGCTTCCGGATGGACCGGCTGGGACTGGTATTCAAAGTGTTCGGTCTACATCTTCAACACCTCGAGCGGGGAAATGGTTTCCCGCGTGTCGGGACTGGACAGCGTCGTGTATTCGCTGGAGTTTTCCCCGGACGGGAAATACCTGTCCGCCACAATGGGCAGGAACGGGGCAAAGATCATCAGCACCTCGGGCTGGTCGGTCGCCGCCTCCCTGACAGGGTATGCTGACCAGAGCCACTCGGCATCGTTCGACAAGAAGGGAAGGCTCGTCACCAGCTCGTTTGACAGGCACGTGCGCCTCTACGACTCCTCGTTCAAGCTGCTAAAAGATGTACAGGTGCAGGGCGGCAAAAAGCCCTACCAGATAGTCTTCAGCCCCGACGGCAAAAAGATCGCGCTCGGCTACCAGGACTCGCCGCGTGTGCAGGTGTTTGACGCGGATTCCCTCGAGCTCCTCTACGAACCCGACATCACCGGGGTCGAAAACGGCAAGAACTTCCTCAACTCGGTGTGCTGGTCCAGGGACGGGAAAGAGCTTTTGGCAGCCGGCTATTACATGATCTACGTGAACGGCAAGTGGTGGAGCCACGCGCGCCGCTGGGAAAACCAGGGCAAGGGCGCGTACACTGATTTTCCGCTCTGCCAGAATACGTGCTGGGATATGAGGGCGCTTTCGGACGATACATTTATCTTTTCAGGGTACTACCCGGATTTTGGGCGCTTCGATAAAAGCGGAAGGCAGGTATATTACAGATCGAGCGAGGTATTCAGCTTCGCCGACAACGACAAGGGCAAGCTCAAGGTGAGCGACGACGGGTACACGGTGGGCTTCGCTCCGTACAGCGGGGCCGCGTACACGTTTTCGCTTCGCGACCGGCAGCTCGTCGAAAGCCAGGCGTCTTTTCCCGCGCCGGTCACGTCGCGCGGCGGCGTCACCGTCACCGACTGGCTTAATTCCCACTCGCCAAAAATCAACGGCAGGCAGCTTCCTTTCCTGGAAAAATACGAGCGCTGCATAAGCGCCGACATCACCGCCGACGGGAGCACGATCGTCTTCAGCGCCGATTACAGCCTGTACGCCCTTGACGCAAACGGCACCCAGAAATGGAAGATGAGCACCCCGGGCACCGTGTGGTCCGTCAACATCGCCGACGGAAGGGAGGTCCTCGTCGCGACCTGCAGCGACGGCACCGTGCGCTGGTACAGGCTTTCGGACGGGAAGGAGCTCCTCGCGCTCTTCGTCACGAACGACGGGAAGCGCTGGGTGCTCTGGACTCCCGCGGGCTATTACGACAGCTCTCCCGGCGGACAGGACCTCATAGGCTGGCACCTGTCTCTTATACACATCTGACGCTGCCGACGAATAGAGAGGTGT
>CALMJO010000479.1 GCA_937864375.1 uncultured Spirochaetota bacterium | reverse complement strand
CCCAGGGCGGTCGCGAGGTTGGCGTCGGGGTCCGCGTCCACGGCGAGCACCCGCTCCCCGCGCCCGGCACACAGGAGCGCGATCGCCGCTGCGACCGTCGACTTGCCCACGCCCCCCTTTCCCGTGACCGCGATCTTCACCGCATCCCTCCCTGCGGAAATATTTTGACTCTCCCCGCCCCCTCCCCGGGGCGGAGCGGCGATAGACATCATGCCGCGCTGGGCCGCGTAGTTCAACAATTAAACGCCCCCGTCGTTCACGCCCCGCGCCCTGAACGAAGCCGGTTCCCGCGCAGCGACAAAAATGTCATTGACAAAAGCCGATTTCCCGTTTTCTCTTCTTTAAATCTGTCTCGATGCGCATACCACACAGTCCAAGAGGGGCGGCCAATAATCCTGATGAGTACCCATCACCACAGAGCGCTCATGCGGCTTGCGGCACTGCTCCTGCTCTCCCCTGTAATCGCCTGCAGCTCCACGCGAATAGTCAAAAACTACAGCGACAAGGGTGCGGTGACCGACATCACCGTCTATGAGAAGGATGCGGTGAAGAGCCGCATCGTGTTCGAGTACGACCAGGCCGGGCGCGTCGTCACGGTCTCGAGGTTCCCGGGAAGCGAGACGCAGGCGTCCGCGGCGCGCACGTTCGTGTACGATTTTTACGGAAAGCTCGCGTTCCAGACGCACCGTTCGCTCGAGACCGCGGACGGAAAGACTATGGAGGACGCCTGGGTCGAATCCTTCTTTTACGGCTACACCGGCGAGCTCGTCCGCAGCGAGTCGTCGTACAAGAGCTCCTACGCGATCTCCCACCACAGGTCGCCCCTCGTGGTCACCGCTTACACGTACAGCAACAACGTGCTGGAAAAGATCTCGGTCGACGGGGGCGTATTCCGCAAGGATCTCTCAATCTCCTATGCGGACGAAGTTCCCTCCGAGATCGAATACAGGGAGCAGGCTCTCAACCGGAACACCTACGCCCTGGAAACGACCATTTACGCGCGTTTCTTTCTAAAAAAAGGCATGCCCTCGAAGGCGGACGACCGGCTTACCGGGACGCTCATCACCGACAAAAAAGCCGTCAGGAAGCTCTACGAAGACGCAGAGGTGGTCGAAATCATCAACAAGCCGCTTCACGCCGCCAGCCTCGAATCCCTCCTGAAAGACATAGAGTCCGACTGGACCCGCTAGCGTGCAAAAATTGTTATTGATTTTATTGACATAATTCCCTCACATGCGTACCCTTGGAGGCTCCGGTGCCCCTTCCGGGCGCCTGGAGGATGAGTACGAATGGCAAAAACAGCGAAAAAATCACCCGCAAAACCGCGCCGCGCAAGAACGCGGAACGCGCCCGAAGATCTCGACCTTGACCGCGAGGACATGATCGACGAGGACGAGCTTGATCCTGATTCCGTCGAAGAACTCGCCGACGGCGAATTCGGGTCCCCCGACGCGGAGGACGAGGTCCTGCCCGCGCGCACGCGCTCCTCTGCCAGGAAAAAAAAGGCGGTAAACGACACCTTTTCCGATTCTTCCATATCGTGGTACCTCGAACAGATAAACAAGATCCCGCTCCTCACGCGCGAGGAGGAAAAAACGCTCGCCGAGGGCGCGCGCTCAGGCGACGAGGTCGCGAAAGAGAAGCTCATCAAGGCGAACCTCCGCTTCGTCGTGTCGATCGCGAAGAAGTACCAGACGAGCGGCATCTCCCTGCTCGACCTCATTAACGAGGGGAACATGGGGC
>CALMJO010000478.1 GCA_937864375.1 uncultured Spirochaetota bacterium | reverse complement strand
GAGTCGGCGAACGCCTGCACCCTTTCCAGGCGCTTCTTCCGGTCGAGCTCGAAGATGCTGGACTTCTGCGCCTCCAGAAATTTGGACAGGAACACGGGCTCGCCAAAGCTCACGCTCGCGTAGCCGTGGCGCTTGAGCCTCCCGGTGAGCCATCGCCCGGCGTTGACGAGGGCGAGGACCGGTCCCTTGACCGCGATGCGGACCAGGGAGGCGATGTTCTCGCGAAATCCGCTCTTCTCCTTTCCCTTTTTCCATTCGTCCACGAGCACCCTGTCCTCGAGCACGTGGTCGTAGTTGATCGCCGCGGGCACGAAGACGAGCTCGCGCTGGAACCTGGGATTGCGCTTGATCCCGATGATGTAGTCCAGGATGCCGATCTTCGCGGGGCGGAAGCGCCCGTCGCGCGAGAGGCCGCCCTCGATGAAGATGCCCTGCGTGACGCCCTGCAGGCTTATGAGCTGGATGTATTTTTCGAGCACCAGGTGGTAGAGCCTTTCGCGGTAGCGGCGCCTTATGAAGTACGCGCCAAAGGACTTGAAGATGTACTCGAGCGGCCACACGCGCGCCCACTCGCCCACGGCGTAGGAGAGCGAGATCTGGCGCGCGAGCATGTAGGCGACCAGGATGTAATCGATGTTGGAGCGGTGGTTCATGATGAAGACCACCACGCTGTCCTTGGGGATCTTTTCCAGCTTCGCGGCGTTCTCGCGGTCGATGACCACCTCGTAGATGAGATTGAGGACCGAGTTTGCGATCCAGTACCCTATCTTGTAATACGACAGCAGGTTGAAGAAGGGAACGATCTCCTCGATGTAGTCCTCGACCTGGCGCTGCACATCCCTGATCTTCTGGCCCTTTTCGAGCGCGTGATCGATGACGGCCTCGTGAATCTCGGGGTCGTTCAGGAGGTCCTGCTTCACCGCGATCTTGTGCAGAAATTTGTTCCGGTCCAGCCGCGTGCGGTTTTCGTCCAGGTAGTCGCCCACTGACCGGTAGAGCCTCCTGCGCAGCCAGCCCATCAGCAGCGCGCGCACGATCTCGTACGCGGCGATCGCGCCCAGGGCGTACAGGAAATATGTAAGGACGATCGAGATCATAGAGGCGTGGCCCGGAAAAATTTGTGCATCCTTCATGCTAGCATGGAAGGGAGTAGTGTTCAACAAAAATCCATTGGGGGTCGGACGCGGCTACATCATGCCCAGGAGGGCGGCGTCCGCGGCGCGCGCCATGAGGAAGGCGCCCCCCTCGCGCGGGAGAAGTTCGTGAGGCTCAAGGCGAATGGGGCGCACGACGGCGAAGCCCCACTGCTCGTAAAGCCTGCGCGCCGGCATGTTGTCCGCCATGACGATGAGGCTGATCGTTTTCAATCCCATCCCGCGCGCCCTTTGCGCGGTGCGAACGATGAGCGCGCCGGCGATTCCCCGCCGGCGGTATCGCGGGTCCACGAACAGCGCGTCGATGTAAAGGCTCTCCTCCACGCGCGCGGCGAACAGGTCCGCGAGGTGGTCCAGCCTGTCCCCGGGTACGTATGCGCGCGTCTCGTCGGTGATCCCGTGGTATTCGGATGGGAAGGAGAAGGACAGGCCCACGGGCTCGTCCCCGTCCCGGGCGACCAGGGCGTTTCGCAGGCCGTAATGGTCCTTCCCGGTCTCAAGCGCATGCGCGATGATGGACACGGGCGAGGCGCCGGGGACAATGCCGCGCAGGAGGAAATCAACCAGCCCGTGCGATGCGCCGTCGATCATTTCCGCAACCGTGCGGCACTCGTGCGGCTGAGCTCCCGTGATCCTGATGCCCACGATCCCTTACTCCCTACTTTTCGCCCGTTCGGGGGCGGACCACCCCGCGCAGCCTTCCCGCCAGGAGAGGCGAGAGAGCCATGAAAAGGAGTCCAACGGGCAGGAGGCCGCCGCGGGCGATATTGTAATCGGAGGAGACGCGCTCCCAGGAGTAGCCCGCTGCGTACACGCCCACGAGCACCTCGAACAGGACGGTGAGGACGAGCCAGAGCGTCCCGATTCCCAGGAGCTCCCGGGCCCTGGTCGCGCGCATCCATTTCACCAGTAGCGCCGTGATCGTGAAGATTATGGCCGACCCGGTGAAGACTGCGATCTGCCGCGCGTGGAAATCGCCCACGAGCGGCGCCAGGAAGAGGGTGCGGAGGATGCCGTGCGCGGTTTCGGCGCAGATGAGCGCGAGCCAGACTGCGAGGGAGCGCAGCATGATCATAGGGAATTTCCGGGGAAACAGAATTGCACGTGCCATGTGCCTCGGTTAAAGCTTAAACGTTCGTCGCAATCATTCAATAAAAAAACCGCCCGTGATTCCGCAATTTTGTGCTTGTGCGCCGGTCGTGCTATCGGATAGCTTGAACATTTGAGTGCATCATTTCTGCATCGGAGATACGAACAATGGAAAAGAACAGGTTGTTTCGCGCCCTTTCCCTCGCGATCATGTGCGCGGTCTGCGGGGCGGCCTGGGCCGCGCAGTACGAGGGTTACACGAAAGAAGGAATCCGCATGCTCACGGGCAGGTATTACGGGAGCAGACCCGCGAATTTCGAAGAGCTCGTGAAAGCGGTGGAATCCGCCCAGCAGGGACCGGGCTACGGGGAGACGGTGCTGAAAGCGTTTGAGGGCGTGAACAACAGCGGCAGCCTGAAAGGCCTGAACAACCAGATCGCATTCACCTTCGATCTCATTTTTACCGCGGAGGGCCAGGGCGAGTGGGAATTCGAGTTTGGCGTGGATGCCGGGATCGCGTCGGGGTGCAAAATCGACGACACCGTGCTCTGGTTTTCGAACCAGGACACCTGGACAGAGGCCGATTACTCGAAGGCCTTCACCCGGAAGATCGCACTTAAAAACGGCTGGCACCGCATGACCGTGTACGGGCTGGAGTCGTGCTGCGACGGGGTCTGGCGCCTGCGATTCAAGTCACCGTACATGAAGGAGTTCAAGACGGTATCGACCTCGAACCTGCCCGTGAGGTGCCGCTGAGGGCGACCGTAACAAGTCGGGCGCGTCCTTGAACAAGCACTGGAGAAAAAACATGAAACGAACCATAGCGCTCCTTGCCTGCATCATACTCTGCTCGCCCGCTTCGCGCGCGGCCGCCGCGCCCGATCGAGAGATGGTCATACTCGTGCAGCCCTTCGAGGGAACGGGTGACCCGCTGTACTCCTGGGTCGCCGCGGGAGTCTCGGACAGCGTGGTCGCGGACCTTGAACGCTTCAAGGGCATCACGGTGGTGTCCGACGCCGAACGGCGGAAGGCCGTTCGGGAGCTCGAGCTCGTGCAGGCGGGCCTGCTGCGCGAGCAGTCCGCCCAGCTCGTCGCGAAGCTCACCGGCGCCGACATGATCTTTACCGGGAGCTGCCAGGTGAGCGGCGGAAGCGTCCGCGTGATTGCGACCCTTACGGGAGTAAAGACGCAGCGCGTGGAACGCTCCTTTAAAATGGACGGGAGCGTGCAGGAGATCTTCGCCCTGCAGGATAAAATTGTGCTCGAGCTCATGGGGGAGACCCGCTCGCTCTCCCTGCCCCAGGTGAAGGCGCCCGCGGTCTCGGCGGAGGAGATGAAGCGCCTCGTCGCCGCGCCCCGTCCGTCGCTCGGGGCCTACGAGCTTTACGCGAAGGGACGCCTGGCCGCGAACACCAGCGTCAGGGAGGCGCTCGCCCTGTACCGCCGCGCGCTCGAACTTGAGCCCGACTACCTTGCGGCCCTCATCGCTGCGGCGGATACGGCCGGCGGCTCCCTCAACCTCTTCGACGAGGCGATCGGATACGCCGAGCGCGCGGAGATCGTATTCCAGGACCGCAGCGAGACCGAAACCGCGCGCTTCGCCGCCTTCATGGTCACCGTGGGGCTCATCTACAACGAGCGGGGCAAGTACGTGAAGGATGTGCTTCCGCGCGCCCTGGGCTATTGCGAGAAGGCGCGCGCGCTGTACGACAGGCTGGGAATGCAGAACACCGCCGCGTACGCTTCCATGCTGGTCAATACCGGGATAGTCCTGGGACAGATGGGGAGGTTCGACGAATCGCGGGAATGGTGCACGCGCGCGGGTGATCTCTACGCCGCGCTGGGCCAGTCCGAAACTACGAACTACGCGGCCACGCTCATCGACAAGGGCTACGTCTACCAGTACACGCGCAGGCCCAAGATGGCGCTCGAGGAGTACAACCGCGCAAAGGGAATCTACGAGAAGCTTTCGCTCAGGAACTCCCCGGGATACGCCGCGATCCTGGGCAACATGGGGCTGTGCCTCATGTCGCTCTTCAACAACAAGGATGCACAGAAGTTTTTGCTCAAGTCCAAGGAGATTCGCGACGCCCACGGGCTCACCAATTTCATCCACTACGCGGGACTCCTGACCAACATTGGGCTTACCTATTACCGGATGAGCGACAACGACCGCGCCCTGGAGTATTTCCGGCAGTCGTCCGCGCTCTACGAGAAGCTTGGTCTCGCGGATAATTACGGCCTTGGGGAAAACTGGTACCATATCGCCGCCGCCCTCGAGGACAAAGGCGAGAAGGACAAAGCAGGCGAATATTACAGGAAGGCATACGATTTCTTCGTAAAGATAAATTATAACGAGCCCATAAAGGAAAAGGCGCGCGGGCGGGCCGAGGGCCTGGGCCATTGAGCGCAATCGGCCTGTGAGTGCACGCCCGGGCGTACGCCGATCTGCGCGGATGATGTTTCTCGCCCTCGAGAACGACCGGGCACGCTACTGCCAGAAGAGAATCCTGATGATTTTTCGCTGCCGCGCGTCGTAATGAACGTCCCTGCATTTGCCGCCGGGATTTCCCGCATGCCCGCGGGTGCGTTCGTCGAACGCGGATTTATGCCAGAGGTTGAGAACGACGACGGGATCATGGGCGGGACGTTCGGGAAACTGCACGAGGAATTCTTCCGCGTTCTCCCCCGTACTGCGAAGCTCGTCGATCGTTGCGCTCACGGCTTCCCTGTAAAGCGGGGGCGCGCATTCCACGTTCAGTTCGAACAGCGCCCTCTGCCCGCCGGCGGGATGCGAGGGGAAGCTGCAAAGCGTACACTGCATGAAAACGGCGATTAGAAATATGGGTTTTAGCATGATGTCTCTTCACCTTTTTATTCAATCGAAAGTCCCGCAGCAGCGAGGGTGCAGGCAGCGATCCGGCCATCGCAGGGAGCCGCGCCGACCAGGGCGCGCATGCGGCGGATGCGTGTCAAAACAGCCTGGACACTTCGCTGCCTGAGCAGCCCTGATTCAGAATTTATCCGATAGCAGGTGAAAAGCAAAAAATTTTCCGGTTATCCAAGGCTGTAAAATGGCATGACGGTACCGTGTGATCAAAGCGGCTCCCGCCATGGCCTGGAGGCCAATCGAAACCCGATAACTGCTTGACGAAGCGGGCGACTTCGGGCTACCACCATAAAATGCCGGCGCGCCGTCAGGCGCGCGCTACACTATTCCATATGAAAAGCGAGCTCCTGAAAGACCATTTCCTCCACCCGCGCGGCATGGGCGCCGCGGCGGACGCGACTCACCACGCGATCGCGAAGAGCGAGGTGTGCAATGACATCGTGAAGATGACGGCGCGCATCCGCGGGGGCGTGATAGAGGAGGTGCGCACGCAGGTGTACGGGTGCGGCTACGCGATCGCGGGCGCGTCGCTTTTCAACGAGCGCGCGACGGGAATGGGCGCGCGGGACGCGGCGAGAATGGACGCCGGCGCGCTCGTCGCCGCCGGAGACGACATCCCGGAGCGCCACCGCCACTGCGTGGGACTGGCCCTGCGCGCCTACCTCAAGCTCTATGACGATTACCGGGAGGACGCGTGATGGCGCTTCCCCAGATGCACAACATTAATGCCTTCCTGTACCGCGACGGCGCGCTCGTCCCGGCCGAGATCCCGGTGAGCGCCGAATACGCCGTGGTGCTTTCCATAAACGGCAACCCCCTCGTCTCGATCGCCTGCTCGGGCTCCGATTTCAGGGAGCTCGCGCTGGGACACCTGCTCGCCGAGGGCGTGATCGCGCGCGCGGGCGAGGTGGCGTCGCTCGAGATCGACGAGACGGCGCTCACGATCAACG
>CALMJO010000477.1 GCA_937864375.1 uncultured Spirochaetota bacterium | reverse complement strand
GAGAAGTACCGGCAGATCTTCGTCGTCTCGCACATCGAGGAGATAAAGGAAGAGTTCCCGGGCATCCTCGAGATCTCGCGCGCGCCCGGAGGGGCGCAGGTGAGGTGGCTTGAGGGAGGATGAGCGAAACAACGCGACAAGCGGCGCATAACGTCAAGGGGTTTGATGCCAGGGGGCCGAGATGCTCACGGGCGGCTCTGGACCGCCCGTGTTGAGATCGGATCCATGATTGCGACGCAACCTGGAAAAGTGCGCCTAGAATCCGTACGATGCGCCCGCAAGAGCCGAGAGTCCCGTCATTTTGACGGTGTCTTTAAGGGAGACTGTTCCGCTTGTTGGTACGCTCGAATCAACCCAGTCAAAGTTCTTTGTAGCGCTGTAATTGGGGAAATACTGGAAATCAGCGCCGCAGAAAATCTTGATTGCGCTTGTGAATTTATATTCGAGGAGAAGCCCGCCCTTAATTCCGAATAGGAGGTATGTTGGTTCAACTGTCACCGGTTTGTCGCTGAGTGTGGCGCCGCCATCAGAATCGTGCAGGATCATCGTTGTTTTATCCTGGTAGCCAACAAATGAGGGACCAACATAGGGAACCAGTCCAAAGCTGTTCGATACTCCAATGCTCTTGCTGAAAAGAATATTGAGCCCCATTTGCCGGAAGGATTTTTCGTAAGTGTCGACAGCATTCATGGCTCCTTCGGTATACTTTTCCGTGAAATTCTTTTTGCCAGAAACTCCGCAAAAGAACTGCAGTCCCAGCGCCAGCCCGGATCCGAAGTTATAGGAATACATTAAGTAGGCGTTATGCACCATGAACCCGTCGATCGACTGGAACATGTATCCGACGGAAATGGTGTGGTCAACCTTTAAGTACTTCTGCGCCTTGGCGACGAAGGCATCCTTGTCGATGAGCACGCTCTCGTTAAGGATCACCTCGACTTTTCTGTTTCTATCATGCGGGCGTTCACACGGACGCTGTCGCCGGCCTCGAAGACGCTCCCGACTAAAATGAGGTTCGCGCCCAGAACCTCGGCGTAGGCCGCGGCGCTTTCTCCCTCGGCGATGCCGGTGAGCTTGAGCTCCTTCTCCTTGAGAATGGAGGTGAGCTGCTTGCGCTCGATGATCCTGAGCCCGGTTCCCGCCCCGCTCCTCCCCAGGTGCTCGGCAAAAATCTCGGAGAAGGCGAAGCCAAGGTTGTTCTTTTCGGCCAGGGGCGAGGCATTCTGGAAATCCATGACCGCGACCGAATTGCGATACTTCGCGTTGGGGAGGTTCTGGTAGGAGTTAATCACCTTCCCTGAAAGCTCCTTCATGGCGCCGTCGATGGGCTCGGTGCGCCCTGAGACCGCGTAGAGGAGAAATGCCAGTGTGCAGATCGCTTTTTTCATTATGGTAACTCTCTCACGTTTGTATTTTCCGCGAATGCAGAATTCCTGGATGTATTCCCGCTGGCGTGCAAATCGCAATGCCAGGACTCTATGTGTTTCCCGGAGCATGTAAATAACAGACACAATAAAATTGACGGCGATTTCCCGGACATGGTACCGTACATGGCTGGGAACTTCTGATCGAATATGTAACCGTGCGCCCCGGGAATTGCAAGCATTAATTGATCCTGTTCCTTTTACTGCACGCGACGGGAGCGTGGGATTTCCTTCGACCCGCAGCGCGCCGCAATCAAGCTTACCGGACTTGACAAACGGTACTTTTTTATGTAACATATAGTTGCGGTAACAACCATATTCCCGGTAAGGACTGGTCAATGACGAAGGCGATGATGAAAACAGGGCCGCGCGCCGCCGTACCGCGGCGCCCGCGGTCGATTGATGGCATGATCTCGATGCTCGAGCGGATCGACCGTCTCAAGACGTATTTCTTTAACGCCACGCCGGCCTTCGCGATCGAGCGGGCCTTCTTTCGCCTCCATATCGCGCTCCTGCGCGAGTTCAGGAAGCGCGGCCACGACATTACCCCCGAGCAGTGGGCCGTCCTGAGCCGCCTGCGCGAGGAGGAAGGCCTTTCCCAGCGCGCGCTCGCGGACAGGACCTTCAAGGACAAGCCCGCGATCACCAGGGTCCTGGACCAGATGGAGAAGAAGGGCCTCATCTCGCGTCGCGCCGACGAGCGAGACCGTCGGGTGTACAAGATATATCTCACGAAGAAGGGGCATGCGGTCGCGGACGAGCTCCGGGAGTACGTAAAAAAGGTTGACGGGCGGGCGTTCCGTGGGCTGGGACGCGGCGAGATCGATGCGCTCAGGGAGACGCTGCTTAAAAT
>CALMJO010000476.1 GCA_937864375.1 uncultured Spirochaetota bacterium | reverse complement strand
GGAGACGATACGCGCGATCATCGAAAGCGTGCGGTCAACCGTGGGCCCCAACTTGCGGGAGATTGCCGGGCGCGCACATGCCGACGAAGAGCTCTGCAGGGCGCTCCTGCCCGCGGCGATGGAGCGTGAGGGCATGGTGGAGAAGGACGGGCGCTACTTCGCTGGAGACGCGATCACCGCGGACACGCTGTCGCCGGGGCATGCCCGAGCGCTGGAGGACGTGAGGGCGCACGGTCCCGAGGGCGTGGAGATAGACCGTGCGGCGGACGACGCCGTGAAGCGGCACCTGAAAGAGCTCGTGCGGCTGGGCTTCCTGGTGAGCCTGGACGGCAACATCGTCCTCCACCGCGAGGTGTACGAAAACCTCAGGGAGCGCGTAATGGTTCTCTTCCAGGGTCGCGACAAGATCACCATTCCGGAAGCCAAGGAAGCGACCGGGTTTTCCCGGAAGTACATCATTCCCTTTCTCAACCGCATGGAAACGGACGGCCTGCTCAAGCGCATTGGCGACTTCAGGATGAAGGCATAATTTAATATTGACGCACCCGGCGCTCTCTTGCTAGAATGGGTGGAAGCCGACACTACATCGAATACAGGGAACCGTGCTATGGGACTCTTCAGACCGAATATCGACACGCTCATTGAAAGCGGGGACACCAGCGGGCTCGTGAAGCTCCTTACATACCGGAAGGCCGACGTAAGGCTCCAGGCGTTCCTCGCGCTTGCGAAAAGTCCGGATGAAAGGGTGCTTGTGGAAATCAAAAAGCTCCTGAACGACAAGGATCCCAAGGTTCGGGCGATCGCCACCCTGAAGTTCGGCGAGCTGGGAGAGCCGGGCATCGTTGAGAATTTACAGAACATCATCGTGTCGGGTTCCCAGCGGGACAAGATCGAGGCGCTGCGCATCCTCGCGGGTCGGGGCAGGACGGACGACCTCGAAATTTCCAAGATCCTCTACCTCGCGCTGTGCGACAAGAAGCCCATGGTGAAGATCGAGGCGATCAAGACCATGGGCGCCATCCGGGACAAGTACTCCGTGGTCCACCTGGTGGACAAGCTGGACGACGTCAGTTTCCAGATTCGCCTGCAGTCCGCAAAGTCGCTCGGGGAGATCGGGGAGGACGCCGCGACCTCGCCGCTCATAGGGGCCCTCGTCGACAACCACTCCGAGGTGCGCAAAACCGCGCAGGAGGCGCTCCGCAAGATAGGGACCGAGCGCGCCATGAACGCGCTGAACGACGCTCCCTTCATGCTTCTCGTGAAGCGCATGACCGAGGGCGAATTCACCCGCAGGGAGACCCTCCGCCAGATTGGCCAGCTCAAGATCAAGGAGGGAGTGCCGCTCGTGAAGAAGGCCTGCTTCGACGAGTACAAGAACGTGCGCATAGAAGCGGTGCGCGCGATCGGGCTGCTGCGCGAAAAATCGGCCGTGGAGATGACCAAGAAATTGCTCGACGACCCGTATTTTGACGTGCGCATAGAGGCGGTGAAGGCGCTGGAGAAGCTTTTTGATCCCGGTTCGCTTGCCGGCATCGAGAAGGCGCTTCATGACAAGAATCACAACGTGCGCGACGATGCCAAGGCGGCGTACTACTCGCTCAAGTCCCGCCTCGACAAGGTCGCGCCTCCGTCAAAGGACTGAGCGTTACCGCATACATGCTTCTTGGCTTTGATATAGGAAATACCAACACCGTACTGGGAATATACCGGGGAGGCGGCGCCGCGCCCGAGGCTACCTATCGTTTCAGGACAGTGCGCGACGTCACCGCAGACGAGCTCGGGGCGATGGTTTCCGCGTTCGTGCGCAACCACGGGGAATCGAACCCGGGGGAAGTCAGCGTAAGCGGCGTCGCGATCGCGAGCGTGGTCCCCGAGGTCAACCGCCGGTTCCACGAGATGACGGCGCGCTATTTTTCCCTTCCACTCCTGGAGATCAGCCACCGTGCCACAATGCCCATATCGCTCGTCTACGATGATCCCTCGACCCTGGGTGTGGACAGGATCGTCAACGCAGTGGCGGCCCATGTGGAGTACCCGGGAGACAAAATCATCATCGATATCGGGACCGCGGCCACGGTTTGCGTACTCCATTCGGATGGTCGATTCGACGGGGGCTTGATCGCACCCGGAATAGGAACCACGATCGACGCCCTTGCGCTGCGTACATCCCAGTTGGAGCGGATAACGTTCAGAAAGCCCGATGCGCTGGTCGCAACAAGCACGCGGGAGGCCATAACCTCCGGTTTTTATTATGGATGGCTCTCGATGATCGAAGGATTGATCACCAGGATCGAAAATCGGTACAATAAGGGTTTTTTACCCGTGTTGACCGGCGGTTATGCCTCGATTCTCTCCCCGGAGCTTGGGCGCCCTCATACCTGTGACGCCATGCTCACCATGAAAGGAATACGATACCTCTACCAATTGAATCAGTAATACCGATTAAATGTCCCTGAACTGGAAGCAACATCTCTTGCTTAAATTGTAATATATATCGTTATCGATGTATAAAAGATAACATTTTATTCACATATTTGTCAATAATGTTTAAAATATGACAATACTATATTTATATATACTTAATATTTAGTGTTTAGCGTGAATTTATGAAAACCAGAATGTGTTGATTGCGTCACTTATTCACAAAATTATCCACAT
>CALMJO010000475.1 GCA_937864375.1 uncultured Spirochaetota bacterium | reverse complement strand
GTCAAGGAGCTCGTGGGCGGCGTTAAGGGATGCTTCCACCTGTTGACCCTCCTGCTTGCCATGGCGCCCGCGGGCGTCCAGGGCTATTGGTCCAACAGGATGACGAAACCCATGGATCGAAACATCATACCAAAACAGGACCGCATCAGGTTCCTCCCCGTCAATTCCTGCGGCGTATGGCGCGCCGACGGACCCTTCGTCCAGAGGATGAAAAAGGAGCTTGAAATAGACTAATGCGCGTGGCGCTCGTCGTTCCCCCGGTAAAGGATTTTTATTTTACGCCGCAGAGGGCGTCCTTCCTGGGCGTGCGCACGATTGCGGCGCTGCTCCGGGAGCGCGGGATAGAGCACGCGGTGTTCAACGGCGTGCGTTCCAGGGGCAGGCCCATCCCGCTTCCGGAAGAGCTCTCCTACCTTGACAGGTACGTGGGAAGCACTCATTTCTTTTCCGGGTTCCATAGATTCGGGATCCGGGAAGACTTCCTGGCCGGCCAGGTGGCATCCTACGGCCCGGATCTCGTCCTCGTCTCGTGCTTCGCCTTCGGCTACGCGAACGAGACGATCGAAACCATCGCCGCGATAAAAAGACTTTCCCCCCGATCATACATCGTCGCGGGAGGCGCGGGGGTCTCCGCGTACCCGGAGTACTTCATACGGAATTCGCAGGCGGATGCCGCGGTACGCGGACAGGCCGAGGACTGCATCGACATGCTGATTCGTGATCCGGGGGAGGCCCCGGGCGCCTGCAGCCGGACGGCCGGCGGCGCTCTTCGATCGATCCCGGCATATACGCACGATTGCCCGTTCAAGCCGGTCATGATGAAGACCCGGGAGTCCAGGGACGCAGTCTACTACGCGGCGATGATCTCGCGCGGGTGCCCGCGTCGCTGCTCCTTCTGTTCAGTGCGGCTGACATTTCCCGGCTACCGCCGGGCCGCGCGCGACGATGTCCTGGCCATGATTGGGACAATCCCCCGAACGGACAAACGCGTTCACGTGAATTTCGAGGACGACAGCCTCCTTGTGGAATTCGACGGATTTATGGACGTGCTCGACGCGCTGGCCTCGCATACGCGGGGACGGTTCAGCTTTTCGATGGAGAACGGGACGGAATTCGCGCTGCTGGACGCGGACAGGATCCGGGCGCTCAAGCGCCTGGGGGTGACGCGCCTGAACCTCCCGCTCGTTTCCCGTGATGAACGGATTCTCACCGCATCAGGGCGGCGCGGAGACGCCGACTCTTATGCGGCCGTCGCTGCGACCTGCAGGCGGTACGATATCCCCGTGACCGCGTATATAATCGCGGGCCTCCCCGGCGACACCATCCAGTCGGTGCGCGCGGGCGTCGATTACCTCCTGGGACTCGATGTGCTTGTAAGCATTTTGCCATTCTACCCGGTGCCCGGCATTGCCGGGTATGAATCCACGTCGTATTTCGATTCCATAAGCCCGCGATTATGTACCGGCGCAGCCTTCTACCCCTGGCATGGAATTGGCACCGACGACCTCGTGGACCTGTTTCGAACGGCCCGCGAGGCCGCGCTCCGGGCCAAAAAATAGATCGATCCCCGTGAAATTTTGAAAAGCATCCGCACCGGGCTTTACTTCGGGCATGTTTCAATTTTTTTAAAAATTTAAATTATGATTGAAATTCTGTTGATAGTTGAATAATATGCCGGAATACTGGAAAAATCGCTTCCAATGAATTTTTTCTTTCGTTAATTCTCCCTTTATATAGTCCTATAAACCTGCCAGATCCGGGAAGGTGATAGTTTTGTGTAAACAGAATTACCGGGAGATCAATAATAACTCATCTTTAATCAAAGAGGGTATATGGGAACCAATATCACCGCAGTAGTAACGGGTGTCGTGGACGCGTACAAAAAGGACAGGTCCAGGTTATTGGACATCGTGCGCGACGTCCAGGCACAGCTCGGGTGCGTCAATGACGAAGCGGCCGCTCAGATCGCCGCCTCCATGAACGTTTCCCGCGTGGATGTAGACGGCGTGGTTACCTTTTATCACTTCTTCTCGAAGACCCCGGTCGGGAAGTACTCCGTGTACCTGAATAACAGCGTCACGGCGCAGATGAACGGAAGAGCCGCTGTTGCAAAGTCCTTTACGGATCTGGCAGGATGTCAATTCGGGCAGACGACCGCCGACGGCCTCATTGGGCTGTTCGATACCTCGTGTATCGGGATGAACGACCAGGAGCCCGCCGCGCTCATAAACGGCGTGGTTTTCACCAGGCTCAACGCGGACAAGGTTAAGTCGATAGTGGGCGACATGAAGGCCGGCAAAAAGGTCGAGGACATGGTCCGGGACCACGGCGATGGGGCCAACCAGTCGGCGCTCGTCAAGTCGATGGTGAACAACAACATCCAGAGGAAGGGGCCGGTGATCTTCGCGCCCTTCGAATCGGGAAAGGCGCTCAAGGCCGCGGTCGCGAAGTCACCGGACGACGTGATCGAGGAGCTCAAGGTTTCGAACATTCGCGGGCGCGGAGGGGCCGGTTTCCCCACTGGCATGAAGTGGGAGTTCTGCCGCAAGGCGCAGGGCGCGAAGCATTACGTGGTGTGCAACGCCGACGAGGGCGAGCCCGGCACGTTCAAGGACCGCGTCATACTGACCGAGGCCCCGGCGCTCCTCTTCGAGGGCATGGCCATCGGCGGGTACGCGGTGGGAGCGTCCGAGGGCGTTCTCTACCTGCGCGCCGAATACATGTATCTCCGGAAATATCTCGAGGACGTACTCGATGGACTCAGGAAGAAGAGCGTGCTGGGCGCCAACGCGGGCGGCAAGAGCGGCTTCAATTTTGACATCAAGATCCAGATGGGCGCGGGCGCGTACATTTGCGGCGAGGAATCGGCGCTCATAGAATCCGCTGAGGGCAAACGCGGCGAGCCGCGGAACCGTCCGCCCTTTCCGGTGCAGAACGGCTACATGGGATATCCCACCACGGTCAACAATGTTGAAACCTACTGCGCCGCGGCGCGCATCGTGCTCGAGGGCGGGAAATGGTTCAAGTCGATGGGCACCGCCCAGTCGGCGGGGACCAAGCTCGTGAGCGTATCGGGCGACTGCAGGAAGCCCGGCGTGTACGAGATTGAGTTCGGTACCACCGTGCAGACGCTCCTGGAGCTCGTGGACGGGCGCACGGCCAGGGCTGTCCAGGTGGGCGGGCCCTCCGGAACCTGCGTGGGCAAAAAGGACTTTGGCCGCCGCATTTGCTACGACGACCTGGCGACCGGCGGTTCGATCATCATCATCGGTCCCAACCGCGACCTCCTGGAAGTGGTGCACAATTTCATGGAGTTCTTCGTCGAGGAATCGTGCGGGTGGTGCGCCCCCTGCCGCGCGGGGAACCAGCTCCTGCTGCACAAGCTGGAAAAGATCATGCACGGACACGGGACCGAGGGTGACCTCAAGGAGCTCGAAAGCTGGTGCAAGATCGTGAAATCCATGAGCCGCTGCGGGCTTGGACAGACGTCGCCCAATCCCATCGCCACCACGCTCCAGAATTTCCGCGAGGTATACGAGGCGAAGATCAGGAAGGGAGCGGACTACGACACCGAGTTCGACCTGCTTGCATCGGTCCAGGAATCTTGCAGGGTGGCGGGAAGAATACCAAACATTCACGAGGAACATTAAAATGAGTGAACTACAGTTTACGATAGACGGCAAGGACTGCAAGGCAAAGAGCGGTCAGACGATTGTGGAGGCCGCAAGGGAAAACGGGATCTACATCCCAACCCTGTGCAATTTCCAGGGCATGAAGCCGGCGGGAACCTGCCGCATATGCACGGTGAAGGTTGCCGGCCGTTACCAGGCGGCATGCACGACCCCGGCCGCCCCCGGCATGATCGTCGAAAGCAATACCCCAGAGATCGAGGACATGAGGAAAGCGATAGTCGAGATGCTGTTCGTGGAAGGGAACCATATGTGTCCCACCTGCGAGAAGAGCGGCAACTGCGAGCTGCAGGCGCTGGGGTATCGCTACACGATGCTCGCTCCCCGGTTTCCGTACCTGTGGCCCGTGCGTGAGGTTGACGCCCATGCGCCAAAGATTTACCTGGACAGGAACCGCTGCGTCCAGTGCCTGCGCTGCGTGCGCGGCATCGTGACGGGCGACGGGAAGCATGTCTTCGCGCTTTCACAGCGCGGCAACAAGGTGGGGATCGACATCGACGCCCAGCTCGCCGCGGGGCTTTCCGAGGACCAGGCGAAGAAGGCGATGGACCAGTGTCCCGTGGGCGCGATACTCCGCAAGGAGATCGGGTTCGCCGTTCCCATCGGCAGGCGCAAGTACGACGGCAAGCCCATAGGGAGCGAAGTCTAGGTCCGTGTACCCGCGCATTCGCGCAGCACACGGCGTTCAATTCATTCTGGAGGAAAAGAAATGAGCAAACCAATAGTCGCAACGGCATCGCTGGCGGGCTGCTTTGGCTGCCACATGTCCATTCTCGATATAGACGAAAGAATACTCACGCTGATCGACCTCGTGGAGTTCAACAAGTCCCCCATCGACGACATCAAGAAGTTCACCAAGATGTGCGACATAGGTATCATCGAGGGCGGGTGCTGCAACAGCGAGAACGTGGAAAACCTCAGGGCGTTCAGGAAGAACTGCAAGATCCTCATCTCCTGCGGGGAGTGCGCGATCATGGGCGGTCTTCCCGCCATGCGCAACGGCATTCCCGTGAAGGAGTGCCTCGAGGAGGCCTATCTCAAATCGCCCACGGTGGACGATACCATCATCCCCAACGACGACGAGCTTCCCATGATCCTGGACAGGGTGTACCCGCTGCACGAGATCGTGAAGATCGATTACTATCTTCCCGGGTGCCCTCCCCGCGCGGACCTCATCTGGGAGGCGCTGGTGGCCCTGCTTAACAACAAGCCGCTCAGCCTGCCGTACGAAGTCGTCAAGTTCGATTAAGGAGAAATTCCATGGGTAGAAAAATAACGATAGAACCGGTAACCAGGGTCGAAGGCCACGGCAAGGTTACCATCCAGCTTGATCCCCAGGGCACGGTGACCGATTCGCGGCTGCACATAGTGGAGTTCCGCGGGTTCGAGCGCTTCGTGCAGGGCCGCCCCTACTGGGAAGCCCCCGTGCTGGTGCAGCGCCTCTGCGGCATCTGCCCGGTGAGCCATCACCTGGCGGCGGCCAAGGCGGTCGACGTGATCGTGGGCGCGGGGACCGGTGACGGCCTCACCCCCACGGGCGAAAAGATGCGCAGGCTCATGCACTACGGGCAGATGTTCCAGTCGCATGCGCTGCATTTCTTCCACCTCGTTTCGCCCGACCTGCTCTTTGGCGTGGATGCCGATCCCGCGATCCGCAACGTTATCGGTGTGGCGATCCACCACAAGGACCTCGCCGTGCAGGGCGTGATGATGCGCAAGTTCGGGCAGGAGGTCATTCGCGCGACGGCCGGGAAGAAGATCCACGGCACCGGCGCGATCCCCGGCGGCGTGAACAAGTGCCTCACGACCCAGGAGCGCGACGAGTTCCTCAAAGGGGCCGATCCTCTGAACGTGGACAAGATGATCGCATGGGCCCAGGCCATCCTCGAGTTTTTCAAGGGATACCACGCCAAGAACGCGGACTTCATTGACAACTACGCGGTGTTCCCGTCAAGCCACCTGAGCCTGGTCCGCAAGGACGGCGCGCTCGACCTCTACCACGGCGTGCTGCGCGCGGTGGACTCCGAGGGCAAGAAGATCCTGAACGACGTGGACTACCAGGACTACCTCCAGTACATCGGCGAAGAGGTGAAGTCGTGGAGCTACATGAAGTTCCCCTACCTCAAGTCGATCGGGAAGAAGGACGGCTGGTACACGGTGGGGCCGCTGGCGCGCCTCAACACCTGCGATTTCATCCCGACGCCGCTGGCCCAAAAGGAGTTCGAGTCGTACAAGGCATATACCAAGGGCAAGCCCAACAACATGTCCATGCACATGCATTACGCGCGCCTCATCGAGCTCTTGCATTCGATCGAGATGATCAAGCTTTTATTGAACGATCCGGACATCTTGAAGGACGACCTCGTAAAGAAGGGCACCAAGCAGAGCGAGGGCGTGGGCCTCATCGAGGCGCCGCGCGGAACGCTCTTCCACCACTACCGCGTGAACGAGAACGACCAGATCACGATGGCCAACCTGATCGTCTCCACCACCAACAACAACGAGCCCATGAACAGGGCGGTCAACCAGGTGGCGGTGAAGAACATCAGCGGCCGGAAGGAAGTGACCGAGGGCATGCTCAACATGGTCGAGGTGGCGATTCGCGCCTACGATCCGTGCCTTTCGTGCGCGACGCACGCGCTCGGGAAGATGCCCCTTGAGCTCACCCTGGTGGACGCGAACGGCGACGTGCTCGGCGTGGTGAGCAAGTAGCGATGGGCGCCGGTCTTCGCATACTCGTGTACGGTTACGGCAATCCCGGCCGGGAGGACGACGGCCTGGGCGTGGAGCTGGCGCGTCTCATGGACGAGCGCGCGCTGCGCGGCGTCTCGTGCGACAGCAATTACCAGCTCAACGTCGAGGACGCCCTGGAGGTTTCGGAATACGACGCGGTCGTGTTCGCGGACGCCTCGCTCTCCTGCGCGGAGCCGTTCGTGTTCGAAAGGCTGGAACCGGCGCCCGGCATCACGTTCACCACTCACGCGATGCCGGCTGGATCGGTGCTGGCGTTGTGCGAGGAGTTGTACGGGAAAAGGCCCGCGGCCTATATCCTTGGCATACGGGGATATTCATGGGAGGCGAAGGAGGGGCTTACTGCGCAGGCCCAGGCCAATCTGCAAAAAGCGTTTGACTTCCTCCTTCCGCTGCTTCGAGAATCTTCCCTGGAGAGGATCGAGGATAAGGCGGGCGCCTGCTCCGGGTGCGGCGGGTGACACAAGCGATAAAATATTACAGGAGATAACACTATGGCAGCTCAGAAACTGGTATATATCATCGACGACGATCCTGACATCCTTGATTCGATCACGGCGATTCTCTCCGCGGAGGGATTCGGCGTAGCAACCGCCATGAGCGGCGAGGAGGGGCTGGAGAAGCTGGCGGACATCAAGCCGGACCTCATTCTCTGCGACATGATGATGGAACGGATCGACGCGGGCACCAAGGTGGCGCAGGAGATCCGCAAGACGAACAAGACGGTACCGGTCTTCCTGCTCTCGAGCATCGGTTCGGCGACTGCGACCAACATCGAGGTCGACAAGCTGGGATTCGACGGCGTGTTCCAGAAGCCGGTCGCCCCCGCGGCGCTGATCTCGACCATCAAGAAAGCGCTCAAGATGTAAGGGCAGTACTTCATTGCAGCTAACGCAGGGGCGGAGCGATTGCTTCGCCCTCGCTTTTTCCCACGATAAGCTCCGAATCCCGCGTGAAACTGGACGGCGATTAAAAAGCTGGCCAATGACTGATCAAAAACTCCGATTTATGTATATTTTTGATGATTTTTTCGATAAAATTAAAATAACTGACTAACATTTGATTGACCATATTTTGGCCAGAATGAAGCTGTACCAGGCGCCGAATATCACACAGGGACGGGACCATCGCATGGAAAAGTTCTTCTACCCGGAAAGCGTGGCAGTCATAGGGGTTTCTGTCAAGAAGCTCAACCTGGGCAGGATCATCCTCGTCAACAATGCGCAGATCGGTTTCAAGGGAAGGCTGTACGGAGTGGGAAGCGAAGAGGGAGAGCTCGCGGGAGTCCGGGTCTACACATCGGTCGCCGGCCTTCCCGAGACGCCGGACGTGGCGATCATTATCACTCCCGCCGCGACGGTCCCCGACATGCTCGAGGAATGCGGGAAAAAGGGAATACGACACGCGGTCATAGAGTCCGGCGGATTCAGCGAGTTTTCGACGGGAAAGAACAACCTCGAGGAACAGGTCCTCGCCATCGCCGCGCGTTACGACATGAAATTCATCGGACCCAACTGCGTAGGCACCATCAATTTCGAGACCAATTTAATGATGCCATTCGCCTTCGCAAGCAGGACGCTCGAGCCCGGAAACGTGGCGGTGATATCCCAGAGCGGGGGAGTGGGAAACACCTTTTTACAATGTCTGCCCGACAACAACATCCTTCTTTCCAAGTTCGTCGCCGTGGGCAACAAGCTCCAGCTCGACGAGACCGACTTCCTGGAGTACCTCCTTGGCGATGAGAGGACCGGCATAATAATCGCCTACCTCGAGGGCTTCAAGAGAGGCCGCAGGTTCTACGAACTGTGCGCCGGATCAAGCAAGCCGGTGATCGTCCTCAAGTCCAACAGAAGCGCATCGAGCGCGATGATCGCGCAGTCCCATACCACGGCGCTCTCGTCCAGCGACGACGTCGTGGAGGCGGCGTTCCGCCAGGCGGGCGTGATCAGGGTCGAGGACGAGGACGAGCTCATAAGCGCCACGAAGATAATGCAGCTCCCTCCCATGAAGGGCAGGAGGGTGGCGGTGCTTTCGCGCTCGGGGGGACACGCGGTGCTCACCGCGGACGCCTGTGCGAAGTACGGCTTCGAGATGGTCCCCTTTCCCCGGGAATTCATCGACCACGTGAAAACCATGTATACGACCAGGGTCATCTCGCACCAGAACCCGCTGGACCTGGGCGAGATATTCGACTACACGATCTTCCCCAGGATACTCGAGGCGGCCATCCAGCTGCCCGAGGTTGACGGGGTGCTGTTCAACCATCTCTACCAGTCGGAATACGAGGGCGAGATGTCCAGGAAATTCCTGGAAGAGGTCAAGCGGATCTGCTGGAAGTACGGAAAACCGGTTTCCCTGGCGATGATATCCGATGCGAACGAGATACAGACTTTAAAGAAGACCAACCCGTTCCCCATCTTTTCAACGCCGCTGACCGCGGCGCGGGCACTCGATATTTCTGCGAGCTTCGTGGAGCGACGCAATGCAAGGGCGCATCGCGGAACGCTTCATGTATCACCGGTCGTCCCTGACTCGGTGCGGGAGCTGCGCGAGGCGTGCATGCGCGAGGGACGATTGCCCCTTACCGACGAGGCGCTCGCGGTGTGCGCGACCGCCGGTCTCCCCGTTGTCGAGGGGGCCAGGATCACCCGCATGGACGAAGTGGAAAACCTTGCGCTCGGTTTTCCCGTGGCGGTTAAACTGCTCTCGCGGGATGCCTCCCACAAGACCGACGTGGGAGGGGTGAGGCTCGGGATCACGAACCTCACGGGCGTGATCGACGCGATGGGCGAAATCCTGTCTCTTATACACATCTCCGAG
>CALMJO010000474.1 GCA_937864375.1 uncultured Spirochaetota bacterium | reverse complement strand
TGCCTATGATCATTGTTTCCTTCACGTCATCCACGTTGCGCCTGATGTACTTTGCCGTGTCATATACGAAAACGAGCCGGGGATTGCCCTTCGCCGCCTTGATGATCGCGTTTATCTTGTCAATACGCTTGAGCACGCCGTCGGTGACCGCGACGCTGTTGGTCCCCGACTGCTTGAAGATGTCGATCACCAGCGCCGGCTTCTGCTCGAACTTCATTTCCTTCGCCTTCGCGCCGCCAAACACCCTCTGGAAGAATCCCGGCTGCTCCGCCGCCTCCTCGACGGGGTAGTACAGGTAGGAGATGGTCTTCACCTCCTCCGCGTCGTCGCGCACGACACCGAGCTTGTCAAGGGTGACCGCGTTGGACACGTCGTTTTCGAACCCGATCACGGACTTCTTGATCTGCTCTATGTTCGTGAACTCGCCTATGCTCCTGAACAGCGTCGAGGTCTGCCCCCTGTCGTACTTGCCTACCGGGATGTTCGCCCCGGTGTTCTTGAGCTGGTTCGCCACGGTGATCGCGGAGATCTCGTACGCATTGAGCTTGTTCATGTCGAGCTCAACCTGGATCTCCCTGCGCCTGCCGCCGGAGATGCGAACTTCTCCCACACCGCTCACCTGCTCTATGACGGGCTTGATGCGCTCCTTCACCAGGTCGTACATCTCCGTGGGAGGGAGATCGCCGGTCACCGCCAGGGTGAGCACGGGCATGTCGGTGAAATCGAACTGCCGTATGAGCGGTTCCTGCTCAAGGTCGTCCGGAAGCTCGCCGCGCGCGATGGAGACCTTTTCGCGCACCTTCTCCTCGGCGTAGCGCACCTGCGTCTCGTAGGTGAACTCCGCGATCACGATCGAGAGCCCCTCCAGGTTCCTCGAGGAGAGCCTCTTGATGCCCGCAATGGTGCTTACCTGCTCCTCCAGCGGCTTCGTGATCAGGTTTTCAATTTCCTCCGGCGTTGCGCCCGGATAGATCGTGGTGACCGTCACCACCGGGAAGTCGATGGGAGGGAAGAGGTCCACTCCCAGCCTGTTGAAGCCTATGATGCCCGTGACCACCATCAGGATCACAATGCACCCGATGAGGATGGGCCGCTTGATTGCCAGCCGCGCTATATTCATATGATTACTCCTTAACCTGCTTGATGTATTTTTCCACATCCACGTTGTAGCGCTCGAATATCTCGTTCTTGGAGAGGTCCAGCTGCAATAATGCCACGTTGTAGGTGACCAGCGACTCGAGCTCCCTCTGCCGCGCCGCGACGACCGTATCCAGCGCCGACTTCATCGCCACCGATGCGACCTTGCCCTGGCGGAACTTCGCCATGATCTGCTGGTAGTACATTTCGGACTCGTTGCGCATCTGGCGCGATTTGCCCAGCACGCCAAACTGGAGCTTCACGAGGTCGTACTTCGAAAGCACGTCGTCCCTCACCTCGAGCTTCAGGCTCTCAACCGCCAGCTCCGACTGCCTTATTTTCAGGTACGCGTTTCTCAGGTTCGTCTCCGCCTCGCTGTCTCCCAGCGGGTAGCTCATCTTGAGCCTCACGTTCCACCCGGGGTATTCCCCGGTGAACGTGTCCCTGTAGGCGCTGCCAATTCCCGTCTGCTGTCCCAGCGTGGTCCCTCCAAAGCTCAGCGTGAGCGAGGGAAGCATCACGTTTTCCTGGATTGAGAATTCCTTCTTCGCGTTGTCAAGCTGCATCACCGCATTCCTGTAATCCACGCGCTTCTGGAATGCCGCCTTTACGCCCTCGTCCTGGTTCAGCGCGGGAAGCCTCTCCACCAGGTCGGTCACGCCCTTCACCCTGGTCTCGGGCGGCATGTTCAGCGTGCGCAGGAGCTTGCGGACCGCTTCCTTGTAATTCTGCTGCGCGACCTCCACCTTGGTCTCCGCGCCCGCGACGAGCGCGTTGAACTGGTTCAGGTCGTAGCCCTCCGCGAGGCCATAGGCGAAGTTCTGCGCGATGATATTGCGTATCTGCGCGTTGTTGTCCAGCTCCAGCCTCGCGTTGTCGATCGCGGACTTCTGCACGCTCACGTTCCAGTAATCGATGAGCGTGGACACCACGAGCCCCGAGAGCTGGTTGACAATCGCGAGCCGCTGCATGGTCGAGGCGTTCTTGAGGATCGATGCCTGTGCGCGGTCGTTCACGCCGAAAGTGTTTTTCAACAGCTCCTGCTGGAGGCTTACATAGAGTGCCGGTTTGTGATAGGGCGGTTGAGATGTGATCGGGAGATATGTAGTAAAAGCCGGCGGAAGATAGAGCTTGGCACCTTCATTTCCGTTGAAATAGACATCCTTAACGCCAGCCGAAAGCATTGAGCCAGTCGAAAATGTTTTTGAGACGCTAACAGTAGCATCATATTGATATTGCTTTGTGCCGGTAAATGCGCTTAGCCCGCCTTCCGGGCTCTCCTGATATGTATACCCCCCCTCCGCCGATATCATAGGCGCGTATTTCTTGTCGTACTTCTTCTCCGCGCTGTCGCTCATGATCACGTCGTATTTCGCGGCGCGCAGCGTGAGGTTGTTCTGCAGCACCATGTCTATGGCCTGCTCTATCGTGAAGGCGGCGCCCTCGTCGGCCTGCGCGGCCTTTTCCTGCGCGTACGACCCCGCGGAAAGCGCGAGTGCCGCGACGGTGCAAACTGCGGTCATCAAGATGCGTGCACTACTCATGGAGTGATCCTCCTATCCGATTTTCTTTGATTTTCCGAATGAATTCGTCTATTTCCAAGTGCACCTCGGGCGGAATGGGCGGAATGGGAAGCGTTCCTCCGGCAGGGCACAGGCCCTTAAAGCTCTGGTGCAGCGTGTATTCGTAAAGGAGCTCGCTCCCCTTATCTCCGTATATCCTGCCCTCGTAAGGCGATCCATGAAAGGTCTCCCGGTTATTGGAAATGAACATGATGAACATTACCATCTGCAGTACGAAAAGAATCGGGTTGACCGTTTCGAACACTCCTTCCTTTACTCCCTTCTCGATAACCTGGACGAGGCGGTCCAGGCGCGGAAGCAGGTAGTCGCGAAACAGCGGATTGATGAATCGCCGGCCCTCCGCGATTTCACGGGACATGATCTTGTTCAGGTCCGGATCGGTCGCCTCCGTGTGCAGCCGCACCAGGAGATAGATCGCGGTGTGCAGGCCCTGGGAAACGGGCAGATTATACTTGTCAAAATCGTGCCCCTCCATCTCGCTGCGTTCAATGCCGAACAGCCTGTAAAGCACCTGCTGGTAAAGGTTTTCCTTGTTGTTGAAATAGTAATGAATGAGCGCCTGGTTCGCGCGGGCATGACTGGCGATCGAGCTCAGGCGCGCGCCCTCATAGCCTTTCTCCGCGAATTCCTTTTTTGCGGCCCAGAGGATCCTCTCCCTGGTTTCATACTGTTCGTGCTCGACGTTCATACTCGATACTTCCTGTGTTTTCCTTCTTCCTTCCAAAGGTTAAATTCTAACGATTTTTGGGGTCCGATCCATGTAAATCATTTAATTAACCGGTTAATTAAATCTAACAGTTAATGAATGATATTCATGCAAAGTCAATAAAAAGATGCAGATTTGATGAAAAAAATACAATTTAAGCCATGCAGACGCGGCATTTGCAAGGGTGTTGCTTTTTCCGGAAGAAATTACCCATTCCTGGCCCAGTATCCAACCATGTACTGCCCCCTGTCGACGAAAAAACATTGACTTATGCCCCTCGGACCCCCGAGATATGCCCAACACAGGACCCGAATCCCCTCGCATGACAGGAAAGCAATGAAAAAGATCATTCATGGACTCATAATCATCGCGCTCATCTGCGCGGCCGCGCCCTCGTACTCCAGGAACGACCCCTCCCGCGCCGCCGATCCCTACTGGAACGACCTGGCGCGCTTCCTCGCCGGCCTTCCCCAGCGCCCGGAGAGCAAGTTCGCTCCCCTCACCGGCCTCGAGGTCTACCTCCAGCACGTCGCCGCCATGGAGGGATTCTGGGCCCTTGTCAAGAAGGAAAACGAGGAATTCATCACCCCCTGGCGCACACAGTACATCCCGGCCAAGGCGAAGGGCAGCATGGGCTTTTACCCCTTCAGCGGCGCGGATTTCATCAACCTTTACACCTTTTTCCCCGACTGCCCGTCATACCTCATGATGGCGCTCGAGGAGCCCGGCGCCATCCCCGAGCCGCTCAGGCTGAACGCCTACGAGCTCGCCTACGGACTCCAGTCGGTGCAGCGCGCCATCTCCACCATCGCCTCCCAGAACTACCTGCAGAGCGGCATCATGGCGCGTGAAATGGCGAACAAGTACATCGAGGGCGTGACGCCGTCACTCCTCATTTTCGTCGCGCGCCTTGGATTCACCGTGACCGACGTGGCCCTGGTGGGGATAGGCGTAAAGGGCGAAGTCGAGCCGCTCGACCCGCAGGGGCTTATTGGCGGCGTAAAGCCTTTCATATATGGCAGCCGTATCCTGTTCCTGGTCCCGGGGGAATCTCAGCCGCGCAGCCTGGTATACCTCAAGGCGAGGCTGCACAACAGCATTCTCTCCCCGGCTACCCCGGAGGGTAAATTTTTCGGCAAAATGAGCCACATGAACATGATCACCAAGTCGGCCGTCTACCTTCTCCACACCGAATGGCTGCTCGACGTGGCGCGCCATTTCCTGGACCGCAGTGACATCATCGTCCAGGACGACTCCGCGATCCCTTACCGCTACTTCGATCCCGAGCAGTGGGACATTCTTCTGTTTGGAAGCTTCGCCGCGCCGGTGCCGCTCTCCGACCTTCCCAATCCGCCGCAGCAGCCGGACCTGGCCTACGCCTATTCGGTGAAGAGCGCCCCGCTCCCGTTCAACTTCGGGTACGGCGTGTGGCTCGGGCGGGGAAAATCGAATCTCCTGAGGGCGGTACGCACGGGTAAAAGCAGGTAATGACCAGAGTTTGGAATTCTCCCGGAGGGCCCGGGTTCTCGACGAATCGCGCCCGCAGCGGACGGCGCGAAAGGCAAATTAATGAAGAATAATCGGCCGGGACATCGCGTTCCCGGCCGATCGCATTCTCGATTGCCTTGCTGCTTTTCTAATAATGAACATTTCGAATCCGGCTTTTCGGGTGAGAAATCTTAGCCTCCCGCACGCTCTAAGATTTCTCCCTGCGGTCGAAATGTGAATCCAGTTTGGCAACAGCTCCGATGATTTACTCGGCCTTCCCCCAGTCAATCTTCACGCCTATGCCGGACGCCAGATCGTTCATCTTCTCGTCGGTGTGATACAGCATCCCGGCCTCCTTCGTCGTGATTTTGTCCCCCACCCGCTCGTAGGTTGCGGCCTTGTGGTGGGCGGCGCTTATGACGGTTTCCTCTCCCTGACCGGCCGCCTTGAAGGCGATCTTCCCGTTGCAGGTGCAGGCGTAGGTCCTGTCGGCCGATTCCGCGTTGATGCACAGGACCGTACCCCGAATCCCCGCCGCGACCGTAGTCGTGCTGATCCTGAACTCCTTCACCTTGCTGAAGTTTTTCATGACCGCGCCCATCGATCCCGCCTTGAGCTCTATGAGGCCGTCGCCCTCCCTGAGCTTGAATACGAAGGTGCTGTCCTTCCAGGTCTCGATGGCGTTCTGCCCGTCGATCACGATTCTGACCTTGGAATCCTTCCCGGTTTCAACGACATCGCCGAACCTGACCGCATCATTCACCTTCGCCGGCTTCCCGTTCACCATTACCTCGCCGACGACTATAGCGATAACGCCGGTCATTTCGCCCGTTTTCCCCGGCTTTCCGCACGCCGTCAGCACCGCCAGACACATCAGTACGCACAGGACGCATGTGATTTTTTTCATGGATTTCCCCTCTTTTTTAAGGTAATCAGCTCTTAAAAATAAACCATCGATCAAAACAAAAACTGGTTCGCTCAGCGCGCCCGGGTTGTTGCAATTATGCTACACTGTGATTAATTCACCATACTAAAATCCGCATACCGCACCTTCGATTTCAGAAATATTTTTATAAGTGTTCGAAAATACAGCACTTGCACGAATATTTAAAAAATAAAAAACTGGCACGATAGTTGCTTAACTATGTCGTACACGGCCCCAAGGGGCTTTGAGAGGTAAAGACCATGAAGTTCAGCGTACTCGAAATCTTTTCCATCTTCTGGCTTTCGGCATTCGTATGGGTGCTCATCGAGTACATCCACCAGCGCCTGAGCAAGCGCGACCGGGAACATCGCTCGATGCAGACCTATGAAAAAGACCGCAAGGAAGACACGTTTGCCGCGTAACCGGCACTCCGGTACACGCGCGATGACCATGCAATAACGAAAGGAATATACCATGTTACGCGATAAATTGTCAAACGATAACGAGATGACGCCAGGCGGCTACCAGCCGGAACCCGGCCGTACGGAAACGCCGTCGGCATTTTTTTCCATGCCCTCCTTCTCCGCGCTCAAGCTCCTCTTCCTGCAGGACAGCCAGGTCATGCGCACGATCCTGCCCGGGGAGAGCGAGGCGAAGGAAAAGCGTATCCTCTGGTTCACCGACACCCTTAACGATCTCAACGGCCCCTCGGTAACCCTGAAAAAACTGGGATGGCTCGCGCACAAGAAGGGCCTCAATCTAAAACTCGTATCCTCGCTGCTGCCCGGCGAGATAACGCCGGAGATTCCGCCAAACATCATCAACCTGCCGCACATACTGTCGTTCAAGCTGCCCTATTACGACAAGTATACCATGAAGGTACCGGCGTTCCTGAAGTCGCTCAAGATAATCAGGGAGTACCGGCCTACCGAAATCTATATCTCGACGCCCGGCCCCATAGGGCTGTTCGCGATGTGGGCCGCCAACATCCTCAAGGTGCGCAAGATCGCCATCTATCACACCGACTTCTATCTCCAGTCGAAGGCGATAGTGAACAACGGTTTCATACCCCCCATCATAGAACGGGCCATCCGCTGGTTCTACGACTCAATGGACGATGTCCGCGTCCCCACTTACGAGTACATGGACATCCTCGAGGGCCGGGGCTATGACCGCACCAAGATGCATATATTCCGGCGCGGCATCGACGCCAAGTTCTTCTCCATGCGCGAGCGCGGCAAGACGATGCTCATGGAAAAATTCAACATCCGCGACGGGATCACCATGGTGTTCACCGGGCGTATATCCAAAGACAAAAACCTGGACTTCCTGCTCGATGTGTACAGGGAATTGCTCGGCAGGCATGACAACGTCAACCTGCTCGTGGTGGGCGACGGCCCGGACCTTCCCGAGATGAAGCAGCGCATGAAGGAATACCCCAGGGTCGTGTTCACCGGCAAGCTCAGCCAGGCAATGCTTCCTGAGGTCTATTCCGGGTCCGACATCTTCGTGTTCCCAAGCATAACGGACACCTTCGGCATGTCGGTGCTCGAGTCCCAGGCCTGCGGCCTCCCCGGCGTGGTGTCGGATTCGGGCGGCCCCAAGGAGATCATCATACCCGGCAGCACGGGGCTGGTTGCCAGGTCGAGCGACCATGCGGACTGGGTCGAAAAGCTCGAGTACATGATCCGGCTCATAACGTCCGATTACGAGGCATACCTTGACATGAAGGAAAAGTCCCGCAACAACGCGGTTGAAAACTACGACTGGGACTCGGTTCTGAACGAGCTCATGGGTACCGAAGAAGCGTTCAAAGCCAAAAAGTCCCATATCGCATAACCTGGCCTTCCCCTTCCCATCTTACCATCCCGCCCCAAAGGCGGGATAATTTTTTATTGACAAACAGGCCAATTTTGGCGCAGACTGGCTGTGGTGCGGATTTCGCATTATCATAGCAGATACACCACTCGATCCCTGAGATAATGCACTTCACCGGCCGGGTTTTTCTGCCGATCAGAAATATAAGCTGTCAAAAGCTGACGCAATCCCGGTTCCTGTACAACGTGGACGGCATCAACACATCTTCGAGGGCCATCAGCCTGTCATCGGAGATAACTATGTGCGTGTAACAAGGGAAAGAATGAAACGGACAGTCATTATAGTACTATCCATATTCGCAATTTCGGCCGCAGCGGCGGCCTCGGAGAAAATATTTCCGGATACGAGCAATTTCCAGGAATTCAGGGGCAAAGTCGGCAAATGGGTGCAAATGGCGTCCCAGTATTCCATTCCCACGGCAGCGCGTGACTTCGGCGCCTCGCCGGAAGAGGTCTATGCCGTCAACGGGCTCTCCGCCAATGCGGCATTTTCGAATGAATTTCTCTTTGTACCGTACTCCCCCGCATTTATTGAGCTTCTCAGGACCAGGAACATAACCAGGACCAGCATAGAAACCTCCGACGACGAGTTCATCTGGCCGGTGGAGCGCGTGGATACCATTTCATCGGTCCTCGGGGTCCGGGGCGGTTTTTTCC
The DNA here is from genome assembly GCA_937864375.1 of uncultured Spirochaetota bacterium. GTDB lineage: Bacteria > Spirochaetota > UBA4802 > UBA4802 > UBA5368 > FW300-bin19. The sequence goes on along the minus strand of CALMJO010000474.1, from coordinate 16,620 downwards.
ACACGGGCATCGACATTCCCGCGGGCACCGCGCTTCCCGTGCGCGCGAGCATGGGAGGCCGGGTCGTATACTCGAACTATATGGGCGGCTACGGGTACACCATCGAGATCGAGCACCGCAACAATTTCATAACGCGCTACGCCCATAACTCGGTAAACCTCGTCAAGGCGGGTGATTTCGTGAAGAAGGGGCAGATAATCGGCTTCGTGGGCAGCTCGGGGATGTCCACCGGGAACCATATCCATTTCGAAATCCGCTGCGTCAACATACCCCTGGATCCGCTCGATTTCCTTCCGGAAAACGAGACTTTAAAGCTCATTCATACGATTAAAACCTGGAAGTAAAGGGCCGGCCCGCCCCAGGACTGCAATGGATGCGCGCATCGACCTGCATATCCATTCCCGTTACAGCGAGGACGGCGACCTTACCGTTCCCGAAATCTTCAGGCTCGCAGAGTCTTCAGATCTTTCTGCAATATCCATAACCGATCATGATTCACTAAGCTCCATCCCTGAGGCGCAAAGCCTCCTGCATGGCTCCCGCCTTCGCTATATCCCCGGAGTCGAGATAACAACCGTACTCCCTGAGGACGGCTCCCAGCAGCACATCCTGGGATACTTCGTGGACCCCGCATCCAAAAGTCTGGCCGCGACCCTGGGCGACATCCAGAAACACCGCATAACGATCGCCCGTAAGCGGATGAAGGCCCTTCAGTCAATCGGGATATCCATTGACCAAGACCGCGTGTGGAAGATGGCCGACGGTCGCACCCCCGCCGCCACGTCGATCATGAAGGAAGCCATCATGGCGGAGGAAAATGCGGGGGATGCCCGCCTGGAAACCTATCGCACCGGGGAAAAGAGCGACAACCCGCTCATGAACTTTTACCGGGACTTTCTCGCCATGGGGAAGCCCGCATACGTCCCGTTCGAGTCCATTCCGATTGCCGCCGGCATTGCCGCGGTCAGGACCGCGGGCGGCATCCCGGTGCTGGCGCACCCCGTTTTTGTCCGGGACCGATCGATGCTGGATTCAATCGTCGCCCTTGGACTGATGGGGATAGAGGCGATATCGTCATACCACTCCCAGGAAGACATCGAATACTTTCTATCCTATGCAGGCACGCGGGAGCTCCTGATCACCGCGGGCTCCGATTTCCACGGCCCAACGACCAAGCCGAAGGTGAAGCTGGGAGGCATCGATGGAAACCGCTTCGAGTACGCCGCCCGTCTCATTGAAGCCGCCGAGGACCTTCACGGAAAATAAAAAGAGCGATGTAACTCACATCGCTCCTCACGAAGGAAATGCCCGCGCGCCCTACTTGTTTGTTTCGGGAATCGCGAGATTGTACTGCTGGATAATATCACTATCCTTGGGGAAGGTTTTCAGGATGTGCTCCTCTTCCTCTTTTGTCCCGTAATAGGCATCACGGGTAAGGTTCCCTATTATATCCTGAATTTCCTTTTGCTTGTTGTTGTTTATGAAAATAATATTGGGCCCTGCATTATAGCCCCATGAAAACCCGTCGGGAATGTCCACATAGAAGGTTTCGGTGATTCCGTCTCCGTCCGCATCCTCGGCATAATAGACTTTCTCGTCGATGGTTTTTCCAACAACCGATATTCCGAATTTCTGGACCTGGGGTGCGCCAATATAGGTGGGCTTGGGAAGCGGATAACGATCCACTATTAAACCTGATTCGCGGCGGTCTCTCATGAGCTGCCTGAAAATCATTACATGCTTCTTTAAAAGGGCATTGCGCACCGAGGTGAAAAAGCTTCCAAAATTCTTCTCAACGAAGTCCTTGGATTCTCCTTTCCCGTCCGTCGCGGTTTCGGCCTTGGTTTCCTTTTTCGCTTCCGCTACGGCTTTTACCTCGTCAAAGTTTTTAAGGACTTCGACCCTTCTGTCGGTGACCCTGATGTAGTCCGGCTTTCCGTCGATTTTATTCAGCCAGAGGTCGCCGATTAGCCTGTTTTCCATTTCGAGAATCAGGCGCTGCTGCCGTACTTCCCTGGGATTGTCGTACCCGTCTTTCAGGAGGTAAACCTTGCGGTCCTTGATTATGAGAAGCGTGGCAAGATTGTTGTCAAAGAGCGGGGAAACATCCTTTTCCACCTGCTGGTACGCGACCCTGTCCTCATCATAGCGCGTTATGTTCTCGATCTCGATGCCCTCGAATTGAATGTCTTTAGCTGCGACCTGAACGCCGGTCAGGGCCGCGGTAACTATCAGTACCGCCATTACCTGTGCAGTTTTAGCAACTATTCTCATTATTTACCTCCCTGTACACTCGAACAGACTCGCGGAGAGATCTCTCCCTTCCCGCCGGGAATACTCAGTATTCCTGATCCTAATACGCAACCGGGGCTTTGTCAAATATTTTCTTTCCCTCTCATAGGGAGCAAGCCCTCGTGCCTTTCAGACGGTTTTGTATTCCCGGTCCCGCATCCCGGGGTGTATCGCCATTCCGGTTGTCCGGATGTATTTTCCGCGGGGGATAATTACTTTTTGGCGCCCCCAATGATTTATTATTGACATTATATGCTAAATATTATATTACAATAAGACGTTTTTCTTTTACGATCCGGAATAAAATTGAATTGCCAGCAGCATGCGGGTCGATTTCTGCTGTGTCGATAGTGAACAATCACCGCCGGACACGGTGAACCAGTCGCTTGAGGCCGCCACATATTAGAGGTACAGGATTACCCACATGGATAAAAAGTCAAAGGGCGTCGATATCAAGATCAACCGTATTGAGAAAGCCCCTGATATTCCCAGCATGGTGGTCAACCAGGTGGTCGAGCTCATAGGGACGGGCATCCTCAAACCGGGCGACAGGCTGCCCTCGGAACTCGAAATGACCCGGCGCTTCGGCATCAGCCGCATATCGCTCAGGGAGGCCATGAAGCTGCTGGAAGCAAAAGGATTCATTGAGTCCCAGGGGCGCAAGGGTAAATACGTGAAATCGGTGGTCGATAACGCCATCAAATCCCCCATCGAAGGGCTCATATCGGTAGATCATCGGAAGATATGGGAGCTCATCACAGTAAGGCGCATCCTCGATTCGGAAGCCGCGGCCCTCGCGGCCCAGTCGGCTACGGAGAAACAGATCCGAAAGCTCAGAAACTTCAAGGAACAGGCCGACCGGCTGGGTACCGACAACATCATGACGACGCGGGAAGGCGGAAAACTGTACGGGGAATTCTACAACAACCTCTACGAAGCGACGAATAATACGATTTTCACCCATTTATTGAAATCGATCGCCACGATCATACGCGGTGTCCTTCCTTACAGCAGGGAGAAGCTCATAAAAGTGAAGGGGAGCGGCAAGTCAATCTACGATCATCATATTAAAATCGTCCAGGCCATCGAGTCCCGCAATTCTGCGCTGGCGAAGGAGCTCATGGTGCTGCACATCAACTACATCGACAAGAGCCTGCAGCGGGTGATAAAAGAATAGTCCGCACGCACTCCCGCCTCCCGCGATGAATTGCCTCTCCCCGATTGCCGGACCGCTGTCCGAATACGTCACACCGGGCATGCTCGCGCTCTACCGCGGCCGGAGGCGCGGCATCGATGTTTGAACCCGCCCGTTTCCAGCCGGATCGCACTTGACAATGGGTTTGAATTCAGGTACTTTTTTCTATGCGAATTTGACGCAAATCTGCGCAAGGGCGCCCGCCGGTCACCGGCATTGAAGGAGACGTGATGGACTTCAACCTCAGCCTGGGCTCGCTCGCGAGTGAAAACAAGGCGATACCGCTCGATCACCGGCGCCTCTACGACGTGCTCATACTCGGAGGCGGTCCTGCCGCGCTTACCGCGGCGGTGTATTGCATGCGCAAGGGCGTAGTGACCGCCCTGGTCACGATGGACTTTGGCGGCCAGGTGGCCGAAACCAGCGCGGTCGAAAACTACATGGGCTACAAGTACATAGAAGGGATCCAGCTCGCCGAGCGCTTCAGGGAACAGGTGAACCAGTTTGAAATCTCGATCGCCCCGGGGCGCAGGGTGTCGGGAATAGCGCCGGGTAACAACTGGATGGTCACGCTCGACGACGGCAGCACCTGTTCCGGCAGGTCCATAATCATCACCACGGGCAAGAGCTGGCGCAAGCTGAACGTACCCGGCGAGAAGGAGCTTACCGGCAGGGGCGTCGCCTACTGCGCTACGTGCGATGCGCCGCTATTCGCGGGCAGGCGCGTCGCCGTCGTCGGGGGCGGCAATTCGGGAGTGGAATCGGCGATCGATCTCGCGAAGATCGCCGAATCGGTCACGCTGGTCCAGGTCCTCCCCGCGCTCACTGCCGACAGGGTGCTTGTGGACGCGCTCGCCGCGTATAAAAACGTCACCACGCTCTTGGAGCACGAGGTCGCGGAGATCCGCGGCACTGCGAGCGTGAGTTCGGTAATGGTGCGCGCGCGCACGGGCGGGGCCGCCAGGGAGCTGGACGTACAGGGTATATTCATAGAGATCGGTCTCGTTCCCAACACCGATTTTGTAAGGGGGCTGCTCGATCTCAACGAGGCCGGGGAGATCGTGGTGGACAGCTCCTGCCGGACCAGCGCGAAGGGGATTTTCGCGGCCGGGGACGTGACCTCGGTCCCCTTCAAGCAGATCATCATCGCCGCGGGCGAAGGCGCGAAAGCGGCGCTCGCGGCGTGCGAATACTTGATGAAAAATGAATAACCTGGATCGGGGAGCGCTGTATGGGCATTCTTAACGACGAAGTAAAAAAGCAGATGGGAGCCATTCTCTCTCAGCTCCAGTCGAACGTCGGGATCGTTTTTTTTGGACAGGAGATAGAGTGTCCCACGTGCAGGGACACGCACCTGTTTCTCGAGGAGCTGAAGTCGCTGTCGCCAAAGCTGGGCCTCCAATCCTACGGCCTGGTAAAGGACGCCGCCAGGGCCGCCGAATTGAACGTGGCGCGCGTGCCCGCCATCCTGCTCCTGGACAAGGACGGCAGGGACACCAGGATAAAGTTCTACGGCTTCCCCGGCGGCTACGAAATCAATTCCTTTCTCGCCGCGATCATGGAAGTCTCCGGAAGGAAGGAGCCCCTTCCCGCCCCGATCATGTCCCGCATCGCCGCGATCTCGAAGGATGTGCATATCCAGGTCTTCGTCACGCTGAGCTGTCCCTACTGCCCGAACGCCGTGATGACCGCGCACCGGCTTGCTCTCGAAAACCCCAGGATAAGGGCCGACATGGTGGAAAGCTCCACCTTCACGCCACTGGCGATCAAGTACGATGTCAGTTCGGTGCCAAAAACCGTCATCAATGAGACGAAGGAGCTGATCGGCGCCCAGCCGATAGAACAGCTCCTCGATGCCATCGAGACGCTTTAGGCAACCCCAATAGCACATACGGTGTTCTCCATGAAAATCACCAAGACTACGATCTACCTTGTTTTTCTACTGGGTGCGTTTACCGCCCTTCCGATTCTTTCGTTTTCCGCCAAATCCGGCGGCCACTACGAGCTTTCCAGGTTCATCCCGCCCGACGTCTGCGGCGGATGCCACGAGACGATCTACGCGCAGTGGAAAAACTCGATGCACCATCTGGCGCAGCGCGACGCCATCTACCGGGCCGCGGCGTATTATTACCTGGAGGGGCTTACCGATCGGGACGAGATCATCGAGGCCGAGTCCTGCGTGAAATGCCACACCCCGGTGGGATACTTTTCGGGCTTTCCCCTGAAGACGTCCGACGAAAAAAACGGGAAAGTCCCGGCAATCGCCGTCGAGGGCGTGCAATGCGATTTCTGCCATTCCGCGACAGGGGCAAGGGCGCTCTTCAATAATAATATTATCATCGATCCGGGATACGGTGAATCGAAGCCGGGCACCAAGCGCGGCCCCCGTGCCGACGCAAAGTCGGATTATCACGAATCCGCCTATTCAAAATTCCACACGGGGCCCGAGGTGTGCGCAGTCTGCCACGACGTTCGGCACGAGGTTTTTGGAACCAAGCTCGAAACGACATATGAAGAATGGCTTGCAAGCCCCTATAACGCGTCCAAATCCGGCGCCCGGGTGGTCTGCCAGGATTGCCACATGTACCAGGCGCCGGGCCGGCCAGCGACCGGTTCAACGAAACGGGTAAAAAATCCCGGGTCATCCGCGCCGGATGGCCCAAAACGCGATCACATATTCACGCACTATTTCGTGGGAGCGAATACGCTCATACCCGGGCAGTACGGCGATGTTGAAAAACCGAGGATGGCCGAGGAGCGGCTGCGCAATTCGGCGGAGCTCGTCATTGACGGCGCGAAGGCGGGCGAGGGCCTCGTCACGGTGACGGTGAAGAACACCGGGGCCGGACATTCGCTCCCCACCGGGCTTACCGATGTGCGCCAGATGTGGCTGCAACTGCGCGTGACCGATCAATCGGGCGCCGTGCTCTTCCAGAGCGGGGTGCCCGACGCGAGCGGCTACCTCCCCGCGGACAGCATCGTGTACAACACGGTATTCGGCGACGGGAAGGGCAATCCCGTGGAGAACATCGCCAAGGCGCGCGAGGTGCTCAAGAACCGGCGCATCCCCGCCGGCGGGTCCCTGACGGAGCGGTTCAACTTTTCCCCGCCCGCGGGAAAAAAGCTCACCGTGGAGGCGAAGCTTCTTTACATGAGCGCCTCGCAGAAGCTGATCGACAGGGTCGCGGGAAAGCAATCCCTCAGGATCCCGGTGGTTACCATGGCGGAGGCGCGATTGTCTCTATAAAATAATGCGGAGACCTTCTCCTGAAGATCTCCGCACCTGCTGCTGTGCCGCGGAAGGGACTCGAACCCCCACAGGCGTACACCTACTAGACCCTGAACCTAGCGCGTCTACCAATTCCGCCACCGCGGCAACGTGTGTTTCCTATATTATATGCGCACTTTTTGTCAAACTAATTTTTCCAGCCTTTCCTTGGCAACCAGATCCTCGAAAGTGTCCCGCTCCCGTATGAGCTTTGCCTTCCCGTCGCTGCCAATGAGCACCTCCGCAGGGAGGCGCCTCGAATTATAGCGTGAGGCCATTGACATGCCGTATGCACCGGCGGACATCACCGCGAGGTAATCGCCCTGCGCGGAAACGGTAATCTCCCGGTCCTTCGCGAAAAAGTCCCCGGATTCGCAGACCGGGCCCACCACGTCGACCACCTCGGAGCCGTCGCGTCGCACGCAGTTGAGGATATGCTGATAGGCGTTGTAAAGTGAAGGGCGAATCAGGTCGTTCATCGCGCCGTCGGTGATGAGGAAGGTCTTCGCGCCGCTCTTTTTCTTGAAAAGCACCTTCACCAGGAGCGCGCCGTTGTTTCCCGACAGGTAGCGCCCCGGTTCTATGATGAGCGTAAGCCCCAGGGACGCAATGCGCTTTTTGATTTCCTCCGCGAGGCGCGCCACGGGAAAAAATTCTTCGTCCCTGTAGCGAATCCCGAATCCACCGCCCATGTTGATGTAGCGGATGGAATCGAAGCCCGCGCGCCGAAGCTCCTCGATGAGCGCAACCTGCCTGTCGAGCGCGGCCACGAACGGTTCAATGCTCGTGATCTGCGATCCGATGTGCGCGTGGATCCCCAGGAGCGTTACGCCCCTGGTATCTCCGAGCTTCTTGAAATTCTCGCGCAGATGGTCGATCGCCACGCCGAACTTGTTCTCTTTCTTTCCGGTGGTTATGTAATGGTGCGTGTTCGCATCGACGTCCGGGTTGATCCTGATGGCGATGCCGGCGACCATGTTTTTCCGGAGTGCGATCCGGTTTATCTCGTCAATCTCGAGCATGGACTCGCAGTTGAACATGAGGATCCCCGAGTCCAGCGCGTACGCGATCTCCTCGTCGGTCTTGCCCACGCCGGCGAACACGATCTTCCCGGGACTGGCGCCCGCCGCGAGCGCGCGGTAAATTTCCCCGCCCGAAACCACGTCCATGCCGGACCCCAGACCCGTCATGATCTTCAGGAGGTTGATGTTCGAGTTGGATTTTATGGAGTAACAGACGAGGTGATCTATGCCCTCAAGGGCTTTCTCTATCTCAAGTAACCGCTCCCTGAATCCGCGTTCCGTATAGACGTAAAGCGGAGTGCCAAAGCGGGCGGCCGCCTCGCGGAGCGAGGCCCCATCGCACACGAGATCCCGCCCCGAATAAGTGAAATAGTCCGAGTAGCTGTTCATGACACGTATTTTCCTATTGAGATGATCTTGAGCGAACGAACCTCTTCGCCGAGCTTGAGCTCCACGACGTCCCCGACCTTTCGCCCCATGAGCACCCTGCCTATGGGAGAGCGGTAAGAGAGGACGCGCTTTTCGTAGTCTGCGTCCCACGGCCCAAGGAGCGTGTAGGTGGTCCTGTCCCCCGTGGCGATCTCTTCGATGACGATGCTCGTTCCCACGTTCACCGTTTCCGTGGAGACCTTTTCAAGGTCGAGAATTTCGGCCTTCTTGAGCTCGTCCTCGAGCTTGTTGATGGCCATCTTGAGGATGGTCTGTTTTTCCATGAGCGCATTGTATTCGACGTTTTCGCGTATGTCACCCGACACGTCCGATACCCCGGAAAGCTCCCTGGTGAGCATGGGCATTTCGGTATTGATCATGTGGTTGAGCTCCTGAGTGATACGCGCATGGCCTTCCCGCGACACGAGTATCTTTTCGACGTCGAACTTCCATTCCTCGGTTTCGCGCGCCTGGGACGCGGTCTTCACGTTAAAGTCGGGATACCGCGTGCGGATTATCCCGAAGAAGCGGTCCCTCTGCGACTCTTCTATATAGGAGACTCCCGCAAGCATGTCGTAGATTTTGCCAACAAAGCCCTGCGGCATGTTCGCCACGATTTCCTTCAGTACCGCGGCCTCGTTGTCGAAGAGTATATCCACAGCCATATTCTTCATGCGATTGCCCTTGGTCTCGATCCTCTTGAGCTCGTTCATGAGTCTGAAGTAGGTGAGCAGCAACGCCTCGCGCGGGTAATCCAGCCATTCATATTCCCAAACCCGCGTGAGCAGGCTCCTGGCGACCCAGAGAAAGATTTCGGGATACTGCTTGGCGCCGGTTATGACGCGGTCGATGAAACTGTTGATCACGTTATAGGCGTGCGCCTGGATCAGGTTGTTCATGATGTACTTGTGAATGCGCACCGGTGTCTCGAACAGGATTTCGGATACGACGTGCGTCCAGTCCTCGCGCGATTCCATGATGATGTTTACCAGGTCCTTCTTGTAATCGTACGAAGTGATCTTGATCGAGAGAAGGGTGAGATCCTGGCTCTGCTTTATGTACTCCACGAGTTTGGCGCGTACGGTGTCGAGCTTGAGTTTTTTCGAATCGACAAACTTTGAAAAACCGCGCAGGATGAAGTACGACAGGATCTGTTTCGTGGGAGATCCTTCCTTCGTCTGCTTCGTGTAATAGTCGATGAAATACTGGGCGATTTCGGCGCCCTCCGCCGGCTCCACGTTATTTACATATTCGAGAGCGAGGTCGGTGCGACCGCTGAAATTGGGCGTCCCTGTAAACCTGTCGAGCAGCTCGTCCGCGTAGGTCACGGGCTTTTCCCGCATGAAGATCACGTCTTTCTTCTTGTCCGAAACGCCAAAGCGCGGGTCCTTTTTGATATCGGTGCGCACCCTGCTCCACCACTTGGACCAGCTCTTCTGGTCTACGTATTTGGAAATGAGCATTTTCTTGATGTCGGCGACCGAGATCTCGTTGTTGAACGACTTGATCATTATCTCGAAGAACTGGAGGAAATCCTCCTTGAACATCACCTTCATCCCCTCCGGATCGTCGAATTCGGCCACGTAGAGATGGTCCGGCTTTATGGGCGTAAGCGACTGGAGCGACATCTGTATTGACATCCGGTGGTCGGTCTTTTCCTTGAAATCGATGACGAGGTATTCGCTGTCGATCTCGGTGATTTTCCCGACTCCCCAGGACCGGTGGTACGCGCAATTTCCCTTGTCGAACACGATGTTCTTTTCGAAGTCCTGGATAGCATGCTTCACCGGGATCTTGAAATTGCCCAGGCGGGATATTTTCAGGAACTGCTGGTACTGTGAATGGGTTCCGTATTTTTTCTCGTAAAGCCGTATGAGCTCCCTGCGCGCGGAGGTGTCCTCCGGCACGTAGTCGAGAATCTTCTTCAATATCTCTATGGACTGGCCGGGATTCTCCTCGTCCCGGTATTTGTGCAGAAGCGATTTCAGGAGCACGGCCGCGAGGTCGCGCTGCTTCGCCTCGACCAGCATGCGCTCTATCCTTTCGAAGAACTGCAGGTCGCTCCATGATACCGTCACGAGCTTGTTCCACAATTCGCTGATTTCGTCGAACTCCCCGTTCTTGATGAAGCCCTCGATTGAAAGCTTCATGAACTGTATGCTCTTTTCGGGATCATCGTCGATGATCGCGAAGGCGAGCTTCTTGGACACCTCGGCATCGAAGCGGTCGATGCGAAGGAGGTTCTCCCAGATGGGAATGGCTTCCTTGTTGCGCCCGAGCCGCTCGAGGCTCGTGGCGAGCGCCTTGAGCGCTACCCTGTTTTCACCGTATTCCAGTACGCGCTCGGCAATGCGCTGCACGACGGCCCACTTGTGGTGATCAAGGAAAAGCTCGATCAGCTTTCTTAAATGCACCTTGTCCTCGAGCCGGTCCTGGTGGTAGCCGATGAGGCCCACGATATACGAGGCCGTGATGGAATCCGGGTGCTCGCCTATGTGCTCCCTGCAGACTGCCTGCGTTTCCTGAAAGAGCCCCTGCCCGACCAGGTTATTGAATAAATCATCCAGTATCTTGAATTTGGATATACCAATGTCCTTGGGCTCAATCCGGCCCCAGAGCTCTTCCTTGAAGAGAGAGTTTAGTTTTTCCAGCAGTTTTTCGTTTTCCATATGCCTGCCCTGGTTCAGCGTGGTGGGCGGTAAATTAGACACCGCCTGAGTTTATGAAAATATACAATTGCAGCTCATTCCGTCTAAAATAGATATTTTTCGGGAATTTTTTCCCTTTATCGGAATACTATCATCCCAGCCTTCATTCGCTTCCTCAATTCATTGTCATGCAAGGCAGATTACTTGGGAGCGCGATAAATTCCGTTTCTACCGCAGCGCCCCCTGCAGGGAGGATACTATTCAATATAACAGAAAGCTGATGCTCCGACTACCATTTGCAGCTTCCCCGATAATGAGTATTATGGCAAGCACTTTATTAATGAAGAAACCCATCGTGACCGATGGGCTTCTTCCATGCATCAAGCTTGTAAGCGCGATCTTACTTGGTCGAATCCGGCTTCGTGCCGCCGCCCGTTGATTCGCCGAACGCCTTGTGCAGGGTCTGACCGTCAAAATTGACTTCGAACACATCGGTAAGGATCTTGATCTGGTCGAAGAACAGGAATACTTCCTCGGGACCTGCGTTTGCGGTAGACCGTATGACAAACCTCACGATCTTCGTGACTTTCGTCTGCGGATAGGACTGGACCTCCTGGGGGATGGAGCCGGGAATGTCCACCTTCATGGGCTTCCAGCCTACGAAATTCAGGGACCCGTACTTGAGAATATGTACATCGCCCTTGAAATCCTTTACCCATACCTCGAGGGTGTAGTCATTGCCTCGTCCATGCACCCAGAGTGAAATGCCCTTGGCCCTTCCCGGGAGCTGTATCGCACGCTCCTGTGCGCTGGACCCGGTCCTTGGATCAAAGGTCTGCACTGCCTTCGCGGGATCGTCCCACTGTACCTCGGGGGGAGGCAGAATGTGGACGGAATTGCCGCTGTCCGTGTATTTAAACCTGAAATGAACTCCCAGGCAATTCTTCTTTTCCATGCCCTTCTTGTCCTGCGACCACCGCTCGGGGATAAGGTCGGAGGGGCCGCCCTCGAGAGGCTTCATCTCGAGGATGGGTACCGGGTTCTTTTTCTCGTCGGCATTTTTCTTGGGCGTGGATTCGATGATCCAGTCTTTTGTGGATTCGAAGTCCTCGACCACCATTGCCTTGAGCTCATTCTCGCTGATGTCGGCGGGCACGTTGGTGTTGAGCCTGGAATCCGCTCCCTTGGGGAGCGCCGTTCCGGCAAGCACCAGGGCCGCGCAACATACGAGCACTGCCAGCGTTTTATTATATGATGACTTATTCATCGCATGCCTCCATCTTCAATGTGCCGTTCATTTTACCAGGTATCCTTTATGGACTGGTCGCCGGTAAATTCGGACAGGTCGGTAACCACCCTCAGGTTATCAAGGTAAAAGTAGAAAGTACCGGGCATTTCATACTGGTCGCTCTCCACGAAGAATGAAACAAAGTGGAGGTTTTTATCGAGCATGGCGTAGCTCGCCGACTGCGGCAGCCATCCGGGAACGACCACTGACAGGTCCCTCCAGCCCCAGAAATCAAGCCGGCCGACTTTCAGCCTGTAAAGATTCCCCCGGTAATCACGGAGCTTCACGTAGAGGGTATGGCGAAACTTGCGTCCCAGCGCCCATACCTTGATCTCCTTGGCTTTGCCGCGAATTATATATTCGTTGGGCGGAAATACCTCGACACGGTCGTAGCCGCGCTCAAGATAATAGGTCTTCACGCCAAGTACGAATTCACTCTTGTGGTTTATGCCGTTCTCATCCTGGATCTCGGCAGGAAACTCACCCGCTTCACCCTTGTCGTTAACGGCTTCGCCCTTATCGTTCGTGGGGCGCGGTTTGCCGGGGGTCTTGCGGATCTTGGTGTCTCCCAGCGGACAAGTGGATATCGCTCTCCAATCCTCGGACGCCTCGAAATCGTTCAACCAGTCGGTGACAAGCCCCGTCTGCTGCTTCGCAGAGGTCTTTCCCGCGGCGGTCGTGTCGGTCTTCGCTGCATCCTGCGCATGTACATTTATATTGCCGATGCCGACCAGCATAACGAGTCCGCTGACCAGAATTGCCAATATAATCGACTTGGCCTCCCCTTTCATTTTTAACTCCTTTTAAAAACGATATTGTTAGCCAGAAAATTGCTATAATTAAGAACCATTATGTATAGCCGACTGCATAAGGACGCTACATCTGATCCTTTCTTATAGATTAATCGGACAAAAAAGTAAAGAAATTAAAGATAAAATGCCGATCAATCAAGAATTTATTCCAGCGCGCCGCGCCCGCATGTGCATACGGTACGACGTCTTAACCGGCATTCAGGATATGCCGGAAAATGTGCCTTGTCAAGAAAATAAAAATCAGCGGGCTGGCCCGTAAAGCCCCGTCCGGCATCGTTATCTGACATAATGGCCGCGTCCATCCCCCGCGCGGGATCAGGTCCCGGACCCGGCCCTGGCCTTCTTTAGAGCGCGCACCACCATGTTCCTGATAACAATCATGTCCGAGCCCACGTAGTATTCGTCCCCCACGATGGTTGTGGGAACCCCCTGCGCCGTGGAGGATTTGCCGGGGGCGTCCACGCGTTTTTTACCCTCGAGCATCCCCGAGAGGAGGTCCTGGTTCGCGGTGTTATGCCAGACCTCGTATTTCTTGACCTCGAGCCCCGGGCAGGATTCCCCGAGAGATTCCACTTCCGGCTTGATCTTGTTGCAGTGCGGGCACTCGTTCCCGTAAAAGAACTGTAAAGTCATCGTCCCGGGTGCAGTTTTTTCCCTGGCCTTGCCGGCGGATTCGGCCTTGTCCGCCGTTGAATAATCGGGAGCGTCCTTAGAGCAGGCTGGCCAGACAAAGCAGGCGGCGACCAGCAATGCTGTCACTGCAAGCCGTATCGAGATGGGTGCGTGAACGGTACTCATGAGGGGCCTCCATGGTACGGATTATCAGAACTGGAAACGCACGCCCAGCTGTGCGTTGATATCGCTCAGGTTGTAGAGGTTGGCCATAGTCTCCGCAGTAATTTTCATCAGCCAGAGGTTGAGCTCAAGGCCTACTATGTAGGTAGGGATCACGTAGTAGGGGGTGTAGGCGTTTTTGGAAAGGAATGTCATGTCGGCGACCTTGCCCGCATAAGCTGGCGGGTATCCCGCCGCATCCGTGGTGAGGTCGCCATCGGCGTTGAATTTGATCCTGGAATATCCGTAGTTGGCTGCCAGGCCGAATCCCGTATAAGGCTGGAAAATGCCGAATACCTCGAAATAGGCGACAATCTGGGTACTGAGTGCGAATATTCCCCAGAGAATGGTGCCGTCATACTGGCTGGAAAAATTCAACGGGACATCGGTAGCCCCGGCGCCCCAGTCGATGGAGATGTTTCCATAATCCGCATCGTAATCTCCTGTAAGCTCGAACCTCCCGTACATCACGTCTCCTCCGACAGAGAAGGTCAGTCCGCCGAAATTGAATAGGAATGGAAGTATCGTCTGTTTTCCAAATATCTGGTAGCGGAACTTTCCCCCAACCGAGAGAATAGTGTACTTTTGGAGCGTGACCATGTCTGTCGACAATCCGGGATCGAGGATGGAGTCGCTTAACAGGAAAAACTTTCCGAGCAGGTCGGTCTTCTCCGTGAGACCGATTCCGAACTGGAGCGCCACATTCGGCGTTATTCCGGGCATGGTGCCGTCAGAGCTCGCCTTGCTGCCCTTGTCGAAGTAGGCCATGTTGGTCCCACCCATGCCGGCGAAGAGGCCAAACTGCATGTGCGGGAAGGCGCCGATGTGCGATTCCCCCACCGGGTACCCGGTGAGGTTTCCCATGGCGAATGAATTTGAAATGAAGGGACCGTTTTTATTAACAATTTCCTGAACATTCTGCTCAAGTTCGGTCTCTCCGGGTATGGTAACCGCCGGATTCACCGTCGTGTATGAAAGGTCAGTTTTGGCGAGAAGGCTATCCCGCAGACAGACGAGGCAAAGGCAGGAAAAAAGGATGGCCGTTGTTTTCATGTAAGCACCCATACCACTTATAATTCGCCGCACCATGAATGTAGCAACCAACAGGCCGCCTGTCAACGGAAATCCCGCGTGCCGATCAGGCCCCCAGCCTCTTCGCCTCGGCGAGGACCGGTTCGTAGTCGGGCTGCTTCCCGGATTCCTTCACGACCTGGATATAGGAAATCTTCCCTGTCTTGTCCACCACCAGGACCGCGCGCGCGAGGAGGCCCAGCTCCTTGACGGCGAGTCCGTACCTCTGCCCGAACTCCCTGTCCTTGAAGTCCGACAGCGTGGTGATGTTGCCAATCTTGAACGAATCACAGAAGCGCCTCTGCGCGAAGGGAAGGTCCATCGAGATCGTGAGCACCTTGGCAGAAAGCTTCGCGGCCTCCTCGTTGAAGTGCTTTGTCTGCAGCTCGCAGACCGGCGTGTCCAGCGAGGGCACCACGCTGATGATCACCACCTGGCCTTTGAAGGACGAGAGCGTTACCGGCGCCATGTTGACGTCGAGCGCCGTGAAATCGGGCGCACTGTCGCCCACCTTCACTTCGTTCCCGGTGAGGGTGACAGGTATTCCCCTGAAAGAGGTCATTCCCGTGCGTTCCATGATTGCCTCCAAACGGATTGAAAATCCAGAATACACTAACATACTGTGTACCAGGGGCAATGTCAACCGGTGGAGAGTTTAACCTTCCGGAAAGAATGGGGGGACCGATAACTATTGGTAATCATGCCTTGTAACGCACATGGGAACCATCGGGCGCCCCCATACGTCCTATGCCACCCGGCAGAAAGAGCCGGGGAGCCGGTCAGGGCTTCTTCTGGTCCTTTGGAGCCGGGGTATTGTCATCGATGAACGCGGCCGCGCCCACGAGCTTGTCCTGCCAGTAGTACTGGTCGATGACCGCGATGTGCACGCGCCCGCCGGGGCTTGGCGCATGGATGAATTTTTTTTCACCCATGTAGATGCCCACGTGAGAGATGCCCGTCTTGTAGACGTCGAAGAAGACGAGGTCCGCGGGCCTTGCCTTTTCCAGGGGAATCTTCACGCCCTTCGCGTACTGGGCGGGAGCGGTCCGTGGAAGCACGATGCCGTTCTTTTCGTAGACGAATTTCACGTAGCCGGAACAGTCGAAGCCCGCCTCGGTGGAGCCGCCCGGCACGTACTGGATGCCGATGAGGCTCTGCGCCGTCGCCAGGATGTTTTTTCTAAGGTCGCCCGGCGCCGGGATCTGGGCGGACGCCAGCACCGCCATGAAGGCCGCCGCGCATGCGACGGCAATGATATGAAGCGCTTTTTTCATATTAAGCCGGTTCCGGTGTTCCTGGCGAAGATCACGTCTGGACCGCATCCGCCCGTCGATGCATGACGCTAGCGCATACCCGGATTACTTCAACCAAAAAAACGCAAACCCGTGCGCCACGCCGACGCCCCATTCATGCTTGACGCCGCCGCGCGCAACCTCTTCATCATTACCCATGACAGAGGGACTCTCACTCTCCGCGTTCCTGCTCGCCACGCTCACGGTCTCGCTCTCGGGGGTTCTTGCCCCCGGCCCCATGACCGCGGTGACGATAGGGAGCGGTGCGCGCTCGCCCCGCGCGGGCGCGCTCATCGCGCTGGGCCACGGGATCGTGGAGCTCCCGCTCATCGTCACGGTGTACCTGGGATTCGGGAGCCTGCTCGCGTCGAAGACGGCGCAGATGATCATGCTTCCGGCGGGGGGCGCGTTCATGCTCTGGATGGGATTCGGGATGCTGAAAAATCCGTGCGGCACCCCTGCCGCGGAC
>CALMJO010000473.1 GCA_937864375.1 uncultured Spirochaetota bacterium | reverse complement strand
CGGCGTGCGCCTTGCCGATCCCGGAGACGATGAGCGTGTACGCCCCCCCCGCATAGATGCGAAACGGCTTTTTGATAATGACCTTGAGCCCGAGCGCGCGCGCGAGCGGCTGCGCCTCGAGCATGGTCGCCATCACTATTCCAGTATGCCCCTGCACCGCGCCATCTCCTCGAGCCCCGCGACCGCCCTTTTTCCCTCGTCCCCCAGGTCCACGGTAAAATCGTTCACGTAGAGCCCTATGTGCCGCTCGATCACCGCATCGTCCATCTCCTGCGCGTGCGCGCGCACGAACTCGCTCGAGGCGTCGGGGTGCGTGCGCGCATATTCCACGGACGAGCGCACCAGCGCGTTCATGTCGGCCCGCAGCGCCTCCATGTCGCTCCTGAGCGCAATGCAGCCGAGCGGTATGGGAAGCCCCGTTTCCCCCTCCCACCACTCGCCAAGGTCAATGATCTTTTCCAGACCGTAGAGGGGAAACACGAAGCGCCCCTCGTGGATGATGAGGCCCGCGTCGAAGCGCCCCTCTGCCACGCCGGGCATGATCTCGTTGAACCTCACCGCCGTGACGCGGCGCGCATCGGGCCTCCAGAGGCGCATCAATAAAAACGCCGTGGTGTAGTTCCCGGGAATGGCAATGTGCGCCCGCGCGAGGTCCGCGCCTCCCGGCCGGGACACGACCAGCGGCCCGCAGCCGCGGCCGAGCGCGGCGCCGGAATCAAGCAGGGTATAGCGATCGCGCAGCCTCAGCCACGCGAAGAACGAAAGCTTGGTTACGGCATAAAGGCCCTGCAGGGCGCGCAGGTTCAGGTCCTCCACGTCGCTTATGTGCGCGCGGAATCCGTGGCCGCGGGTGTCGATTTTCCCGGAAAGGAGCGCGTGGAAGATAAAGGTGTCGTTGGGACACGGTGAGAACGCGATGTCGAGAATGCCCATGCAGCGCGCACCTCAGGCGGTGGTGCTTTCCCTGTAATGGCGGACGGTGTCGTCGGTGAGCGGGATGATGAGCGAGGCTCTGGTGCATACGTCGTCGCACGTGATTTCGAAGGTGGAGAGATCCACCCCCAGCCCGCGCAGGATCATGGCGATGAGGACCAGCCCCACGCCCGCGCCCTCGTTCTCGGGATTGTCGGCGTTCATGAGGAAGTACTCCGAAATGTCGTGGCACATGCGCGCGTCCTCGAGCTTCTTGCGCACGGTCTTGAGCTCGCCCGCCGTCATGGGCACCGGGTTGATGACGCGCAGGTGCAGCACGTCGTCCCCGTCGATGATGAATTCGACCTCGGCCGTGATGTTGCGCTTGCGCGCGATGCGCGCGAGGTTTTTGGAGTCCTCCCGCGAGATCTCGAGCTTGAACAGCTGCAGCGCGGTATGGTAGTTGATGAGCTGGTCGGCGGCGTTTTTGGGCGTGTAGTTCTCGAAATAAATATTCTTGTAATTCGCCTTCACGGCGTTGATGATGAGCTCCTTGAGGCAGGTGTAGATGGGGCTCAGGAGGACCAGGCAGTCTCTCTGGCGCAGCATGACCGCCAGTATCTTCTTCATCCTGTTTTCGCTGGCGGACGTGACCGCGTAGGTGATGAGCCGGATCCGCTGGTTCGCCTTTATATGGTCAAGTACCGCTTTCATCGCATGGGCCGGATGATCCTGACTTCTCTCTTTCGGAAAAAAACCTCCCGCCTTTTCAGGCGGGCTAAATGTGGGTTTTCCCAGTACACTTTATAATGGTTACTTTTACATGAATGGTGTTCATTTGTCAATGGAAAAATGTGCTTGAACTGAATGTGGACTTTCCCATACTGAGCGTTCACTCTACGTGAGCGGGGGACGATGAACAGGAGCCAAAAGGATATTTCCGTGCGGGACAGGTGGCGGCGCGAGGGCGGCTACCGCGAGCTCCTGGTGCTTGCGCTTCCGCTCATACTCTCCACGGCGTCATGGTCGGTGCAGCTTTTCGTGAACCGGATGTTCCTTTCCTGGTACTCCCGGGAGGCCATCGCCGCGGTCGTCCCCGCGGGCATTCTCAATTTCTCGACCATGAGCTTCTTCATAGGCACGGCGAGCTATGCCGGGATCATCGTCGCCCAGTATTACGGCGCCCGGTGCTTTGAAAAGGTGGGCGCGACCGCGTGGCAGGGAGTGTATGTCGCGCTCATCGGGGGCGTGTTCCACGCGCTCATGATACCCTTCGCCCCGGAGATCTTCGCCTTCATAGGACACGACCCGGCAGTCCAGGCGTACGAGGCCGAGTATTTCCGCATCATTTGCGCGGGGGCCTTCTTCGGTATCGCGTCAAGCGCGTTCGCGGGCTTTTTCACCGGAATTGGCAGGCCGTGGCCGGTCATGTGGGTGAACGTAGCGGCCACGGGGGTCAACGTGCTGCTGGACTACCTGCTTATCTTCGGGAGAGGGGGATTTCCCGAGATGGGAGTGAGCGGGGCGGCGATCGCCACCATAGTCGCCGGGCTCACCTACTGTGTGCTCTACCTGGCGCTGCTCATGAAGCCGGCGTTCCGTACCGCCTATCGCAGCATTTCCGGCTGGCGCCTGGACAGGGAGCTCTTTGGCCGGCTCATTGCGTACGGCCTGCCCAGCGGCGTGCAGTTCTTCGTCGATGTGGTAGGCTTCAACATTTTCCTCCTGCTCGTGGGGCGGCTGGGCACCAAGAGCCTCGCGGCCACCAACATCGCCTTCAGTATCAACACGCTCGCCTTCATGCCCATGATCGGGATCGGGATCGCGGTGTCGGTGCTGGTGGGACAGTACCTGGGCGCGAACGACGCGCCGCTGGCCGAGCGAAGCACCTGGTCGGGCTTCCACCTGACGCTCGTGTACATGGGGAGCATCTCGCTCCTGTAC
>CALMJO010000472.1 GCA_937864375.1 uncultured Spirochaetota bacterium | reverse complement strand
GATAGTGGTGTAGGAAAGCCGCTCCTCCGCCCCAAAGTCCCCCACCGTCGCGGTACCGACGTTGATGCCGATGCGGATCCTCGGCGGCCGTTCGAAGCCCCGGTCGAACCGCTTGTCGACGCCGGCGGATTTTACCAGATCGTATTTTTCACAAACGCGGCGATTTTTTCGTCCTTGCTTATGATCGGGACCGATCGCGACCTGGCCGTCGCCACGATTACCCTGTCGGCAGGGTCCCTGTTCTCCCAGTTCAAACGAAGGCTGTCCATCCAGATTTTTTCATCCACCGGGACTATTTCAACGCAGTTCATTTTGAGTATTTTCCGCGTATATTCCTCTATCGTCATCCCGATATCGATCCTGCCGTTCCTGATCTTGATGCCGATCTCCCAGATCGAGATCGAGCTTATCACCGACCCGGTCCGCACAATCTTCGCACATGCGGCCGAGGCCTTCCTGGAGAGCTTTTCCGGATCAAGCGTCCACCAGACGAGCGCGTGAGTGTCGAGCAGGACCATGCGCTAGATTTCACTCCATTCACCGGAGGTATCGGCCAGAATGTCCTCATGGTACCTGATTTTGCCCCGATAGCCGCCAAAAACGTCCCTGGGATCGACTCTCTTCACTTTCAGGGAGGTTACTTTCAGCACGGGCACCCTGTTGTCGGTTACGATCAGTTCCTCACCGCTCTGTTCCACCCTGCGAAAATATTCGAGCATTTTCGCTTTAAGCTCCGATTTCGATACGGTTAACATGGAATCGCTCCCCGGTTTATTATGACCATGGTCATGACTATGGTACTACAAACCATTGAAAAAGTCAAGCGTCATCTACCCCGTCATGACCTCGTACGTCAGCACATCATGGTGGATCCCCTTCACCTGCACCCTGCCCTTGGGCGTGCAGGGGAACTCCGCCTTCACCAGCGCCCACGTGGCGTGGCTGATGAGTATCCTCCCCGGTTCGCAGATGCTCTCAAGCCGTGACGCAAGGTTCACCTGGCCGCCGATAGTGGTGTAGGAAAGCCGCTCCTCCGCCCCGAAGTCCCCCACCGTCGCGGTGCCGGTGTTGATGCCTATGCGAATCTGCAGCGGGTTTTCGATGCCCTTCACTGTTGTTCAATTCAAACTCGATCGCGGCCAGGAAGAGCTCTTTATTTTTCCGGGGCGGGGCAGGCAGGGGGAACGGGAAATCGGCCGCCCGATGCTGGAAACGTACCATGGTTTTCCAGCGCGGTCAAACCTAAAAAGGCGTTGTCGGGGGATGCCTTCAGGTGCCGGAGCACAATGCGCACCCGGTCCATGCCGTCGGAAAATCGCCCCCCGGGCCGTGAAAATGCTTTCAATATCGCCGCGCCGTGATATCTTTACTGTACTGAGATCCTGGCAGCAACCGGAAATCGAAATCCCGAACACGGCACCACGAGGACTGCACCCATGGCAAGACCAACACCAGTCGAACATACCGTCATCTCGGGAACAACGGCAAATGCGCACCCACGCGGCGGATATCGCACCGCGCCCCTTGCACGCGCCGCCGTCGCTTCCATGCTCGCGTGCACCCTCGCGTTCCTGCCCTCTTCCGCAGGCTTCGCGGAGAGCGCTGACAGCTACTACGCGCAGCTGAAAAAGCAGACGGACGCAAAGGACTTCAAATCGGCGCTCGACACATCGCTTCGCGCAATGAAGGAATACCCGGCCCAGGAGGGCTTTCACATCTACGCGATATGGAGCTATCGTGAAACCGGCGACCTCACCGCGGGAATTGAGTTCGGCAAAAGAGCGCTCAGTAAATTTCCCGACTCGAAGGCGGTCAGGGAAAACCTGTCCTACGTGTACGCGCGCGAGGCGGCGCGCATCTGCGACGAAAAGCTCGCCGCCGACCCGCTGCCTGTCGCGCAGGAGGGGCTGCGCCTGCACAGGAACGGGACCACCCTGCTCTGGTACGGGATATGCCTGCGGCGCAACGGGCGGCTGGAGGAGGCACGCGATGTCTTCACCGAGGGAAAATCGGCCTACCCCGATATTCCTTATTACAGGCTCAACCTCGTGCACACGCTCGTCGAGATGGCGCAGCAGGAAAAGGACCCGGCGAAGTCCGACGGGCTTATCCTGAAAGCGTACCGCGAGGACCCGGAGAACGAGGGCGCCCTCATCTGGTACGGGATCTCCCTGCGGCGCCACAAGCGTTTCGATGAGGCGATCGTACTTTTCGTACAAGGCATGAAACGTTTCCCCGGCAACAGGTACTTTGGCGAGAACGCCCGGTGGGCCTATACCGAGTGGACATCCAAGCTCACCGATGCGGGCGACGTGGACCGCGCGCGGAAACTGCTGGAAGAGGCGGGGAAACTCCTGCCGAACGATCCGTTTATTATTTCCTCCCTCGCGTACACCTGGTTTCGCAGGGACCAGGCCCGGTGGGAGCAGCTGTGCCGCGAGGCCGTTTCACTCGTGCCCCCGGAACGGCTCAAGGCCCTGAACTCATATCAGGTGCCGCTGCAATCGGGAAGGATAATGATTCACCAGGGAAACATGGAGCCCGTCACCCACATGGGCATCGGCGCCGGTTACGGGTTCGACCTGGTGAGGGTCGACGAAGACAACCGCTACGGCGCCGGGTGGCACAAAAAGGAAGACCACCTGGTTTTTGGAGAACAGGTCCATGCGGCGCTGGACGGGAAGGTCGTCGAGGTGTACGACGCGAGCCCCGACACGGAGCCGGACAAGAACCAGCCATACGATGTAAATTATATCCGGATCGAGCACGACGGCGGAGAAAGCTCGTACTACATGCATTTGAAGCGGGGCTCCGCCGTGGTCGCGGTCGGGACCCCGGTTAAAAAGGGGCAGATGATCGCGCGCGTGGGGTCGAGCGGCAGGTTCGCGGATTTTCCGCACCTCCATTTCCAGGTGATGCGGGACAATATCTGCGTGGAGATAAAATTTACCGGGGCCGCGCTTGTCTCCGGTGATGCCGGATCGTCACGCCCCGGCCCGTTCACGCCAAAAAAGCGCGACATCATGAAAAGCGTGTGGAAATAAAAAGCCCGTCCATGCACAATGCGTTTCGGCCCGCGCGGGGGCGATGCGCTCAACACGGGCAGGGCTCAGCACACCAGTGCCGGCCAGGAGGCGTACCATGAAATCAACGGGGCTTCGCAGGGCAATGACCGCCGTGAGCATGCCGTTCCTGCTCGCCTGCTGCACGCTCATCCCCGCCTGCGCCACCGCCCCCTGCGGGGACGCATACGGTGAGATCGTCGCGCATTTCGAGATGCAACCGGGCGAGCTGCGCAACACCGCTCAAAAGCTCCGGCTGGAGGCGCGGGGAGGCCTCGACCGGACCGGAGGGCATATGGATCTACCGGCGGGAACACGACGCGATCGACGGCGTACTCCTGGACCTTTCCATGCCGGGAATGTTCGGCCTCGAGGTGCTGCAGATACTGCGCGAGATCAACCCGAGGGTGCGGGTCCTCCTCGCTTCCGGGCTGATCGACGAGGAGGACGTCATCAGGGCGCAGTCGCTCGGGGTGAGGGGCTTCCTCTATAAGCCCTATTCCGCCGACGAGTTGTCGCGAAAGATCAGGGAGATACTGCTCTAGGAACACCGGCACCGATGCAGGGTGATGTCAGGATAAAAAACTGGAGGACGCATGCTGAAAAAATACGCATCTATCGCGCTCAAGACGCTCGTCGTGGTCTTTGCC
>CALMJO010000471.1 GCA_937864375.1 uncultured Spirochaetota bacterium | reverse complement strand
GTATCATCTAACGGCATCGGAACTCCTCCGCCGTTATCTCTTTAATCGCCGTTACTCCTTTATCTCTTCATCTCCCATGAAGGGCGCCTTCGGCAAAAGCACGGTCTCACAAGACTACCGCACGATCACCGGGAAGTCAGGCACCGTCTGGGGCTTCGTGGTGGTGGGGGTCTGTTTCCCGCCCGTGAGCTCCTTCACCCGCTCGGAGATGTAGAGGTCGAGCATGTTCACCGTGATCCGTCCGGAGCGGCGATAGTCGGCCCCCCCGTTCAGGCCCTCGATGAGCGCCTTCGTGAAGGCGCCGTTCCCCCAGTCAGGGGACTCGAGCGAGTACTGGCTCCCGGTGGACGAGGCGAACACCACCACCCCGTTCTCGCTCGAGGCGAGCTCGTTCACGACGCCCGTGATGTCGCTTATTCCCCTGCGGGCGCCCATCACGTTTCCCGAGTGGCAGGTGTCCACGAAGAAGAGGGCCTTCCCCGCGAGCGCGGCCACCGTGTTCTTGATGTCGCTAAAGGGCACAGACGTGCGCTTGAGCTTGTCGCGGTTCGCGTTCACCGGGAGGTAGTAGTAGATGCCGGTCGAGTCGTTCACGCCGTGCCCCGCGAAGAAGATCATGGCCACGTCCTTGCTCGTGGTCTCCTTGCTGATCCAGTCGAGGCCGTCCAGGATCTCGTCCTTGGTGGCGCCGGTGTCGATGAGCGCCTTGACGACGACCTCGCGGTACAGGCTCCCCTGCTGGCTCTTGAGGAACTGCGCGAAGTCCCCGGCGTCCTTGCTCGCGAAGTTGAGCCTGAGCTCGGGGTCCTCGTACTGGCTCACACCCACCGCGAGCACGTAGAGCTTGGGCTTGATCACGAACTCCTGCGGATTGGGCTTGGAGAAGAATACGCGCACGGTGGACGGAACGCTGTAGCCGTTCGAGTTTTTCGCGAGCGCCGAAATCTCGTTCTCGCCCTCGTCGATGCTCACCATCACGCTCCTGCGCTCGCCCGCCTTCGACTTGGGCTTGATGTTGATGCCGCGCTGCTCGCTCTTGGACGGGCGCCCGTTCACGAGGACCTTTATTTCCGTCACCGGGTCGTTCTCCGGCGTCTTCACCAGCAGCGTGAGCTCGATGGTCTCCTGCGTCGACTGGTATCCGCTCTCCGGCGAGACGATGGTGATCACCGGCGGGAGCGACTCCACGATCGAGCGGTCGTCGGCCTTGAGGCCCTTGTCCCTGTTGGCCTGCGCGACCGCGTCGTCCACGCTCTGCTTCTTTAATACGAGCTGTATGATGTCGGGGCGGTAGAAGCGCTGCGCGAACCGGCTCACCGGGTAGAAGTCGGCCGCGGCGTTTTTCCCGTTGTTGATGTGCCAGCCAATGAGGTCCTGTCCGCCGGGAGAGCAGTCGTAGTAGCCCGAGGGAGTCCAGACGACCCAGGTGTGGTTCTCCGCGTGCACGAAGAGCGAAAGGAGTTCCTGGCCGTCCTTCGTCCTGAACCAGCGCACCGTCCCGTCGCCAAAGGCGATCGCGACCACCTTCTCGTCGTCGGAGATGTTCACCGCCCAGGCGACGCCGGGGGCCGTCACCTTCCAGAGCTGGCTTCCCTCGCGGTCCATGCAGTAGATGCTCCAGTCGGCGCCTATCACGAAGAAGTCGCCGCTGTCGGCGACGTCGAGACTGCGCGAGAGCTCGTAGTCCTCGAGGAAGCTGATGAGGTTACCATTTACCTTCACCTTCTGCGTGTTCGCCCAGTCGGTGACCGAGGTCCCGCCCGCTGACTGCCGCGGCGAGGGGAAGCTCGCGCCCTTTTCATGGAGCTGGCGCTCCTCGAGCGAAAACATGATCGCGTTTTTTCCGAACGGCGTGAACCCCACCGAGGTCCCGTCGGCGTTCAGGCGGAAATGGCTCTGGTCCTTGGCGCGGAAGTCGTTCGTCGCGCCCTTCACGAAGTACTTCACGTTCCCCTCGCCGTCCATGCGCCCCACGTCGGGGAACGCGCTGCCATATACCAGGGAACCGTCGGGCAGCGTCTTGATGTCCATGATGTTGTTGAGGCCGCCGTTGAACTCCTGGTAGCTTCCCTTCCCGCCGTCGCTCCAGCGGCGGATCACGCGCCACCAGGTCTTGTCGCGGTACAGGCTGTATCCGCCCACACCGTAGAGGTAGCTCCCGTCCAGCGACCAGCACACCTTGTCGAACTTGTAGAACTGCTCCGATCCCTGCACGTCGGGCTCGTAGAGGAGCTCGAGCGAATAGCCGTCCAGGACCTGGACCGTCCAGGTGTCGTCGTAGCCCACGGCGATCTTTGACCCGTCCGGCGAGAACGCCAGGTTGAAAGGCCTGCGCCCGCCCGTGGTCGCGACTTCTTTTAACAGCTTGAATCCCGGGCTGTAGAGGCGCACCTTCCCGTCATACGACACCGTCCCCAGGCGGCCGGTCCTGTCGAACGTTACGCTGTAGGTGTTGTCGCCGTAGCCCTTGAGCGCGTGGAGGAGCTTCCAGCCCGAGGTGTCGAACACGCGCACGCCGTTGGCCCGGCCCAGGCTCGCGGCCAGGTACTTCCCGTCGGGGGAAAACTCGATGTCGTTGATCACGTTCTCGAGGCCGGGGATCCTTCCGGTCATTTCGCCCGTCTGCGTGTTGAAAAGGTAGATGGTGTTTTCGCCGTCCCAGTCGTACCCGGTCCATCCGCCCGTCGCGACGATTTTCCCGTCGCGCGAGATCGCGCAGCTGAAGAGCTTGCCCTCGTTCGCCGCGTCGATGGGCGGGCGCATGGTGCGCAGCACCTGGCCCGACCGCGCGTCCCAGAGAAGGGCCGTCTTGTCGTCGGCGCAGGTCACCATGTACTTGCCCTGCGCGTCCACGTCCACGCGCTTGAGGGCGCCCGTGTGCATGCCCGTGTTGAGGCGGAGGACCGGCTCCTTCGCGGGCTCCTTCGCCGCGAGCGGCAGGACAAAGGTCAACACGCATGCGGCGATCAAGACAATGATGGCTGATTTTTTCATGACGTCCTCCAACGGTGAAGCGGATAGTCCGGACCGGTATAATCGTCTGGGAGGCGATTATTGATTATGATACGGAATTCGGGCTGGAAATTCAAGAGATTTTTGAGGATTGGCGGGGGCCGACGGGCTTGCGGGCCCTACCGGACGCGCACATCCCAAATATTGCTCTTGACAATCACGCATGCCGGCCCACAGATACTATTTTTACCGTATGCACCGGCGCAAAAATACCGTGACCAGAGGCGACCATGTTTCCCATTCTCTTCCAGTATAAACTCATTTCCATAGGCGGCTACGGCGTGATGCTGGGGACCGGGTTCTACCTGGCCTTCCTGCTCTTCGAGCGCGAGCTGAAGCTCCGCTCGATGGATCCCGAGCTCGCGTACAAAATCCTCCTGGCCGCGATACCGGGCGGCATCGTGGGCTCAAAGCTCTTCCACATACTGGAGCACCTGGACGAATTCATGATGAACCCGTGGGACATGCTCATCTCAGGCGCGGGGCTCTCGGCATACGGCGGCTTCCTGCTTTCCTTCCTGCTGGCGCTGTTCATCGTGAAGCGGAGCAGGGAAGGCTTCCTTAAAGTTGCCGACGCCGCGGTCCCGCCCATGGCGCTGGGCTACTGCTTCGGGCGCTTTGGCTGCCACGTCGCGGGGGACGGCTGCTACGGCGTATTCACCGAAAGCTTCTGGGGCACCGCCTACCCGAACGGCATCGTCCCGTCCACGATGACGGTATTTCCCACGCCGCTGTTCGAGGTGGTGTTCTCGTTCATGGTGCTTGGCGCGATGCTGCAGCTCCGGAAGCGCGACTGGGCCCCGGGCAAGCTCTTCTTTCTTTATCTCTTCCTGAACGGTCTCCCGCGCTTCCTGGTGGAATTCATACGGCTCAATCCCAAGCTCGCGCTCGGCCTCACGCAGGCGCAGGTGATAGGCGTGTTCTTCATGATCGCGGCCGTCGCGGGATGGTACATCGTGGACAAACGTGGGGCACGGACGGCGTCGTAGAGACGCCCAGCGGTGCGTCTCTACGCACCATTCCCTCATCAATCCCATCAACGGCATCACGGGGGGCCGAATCGCTCATCGGCCCCCAAAACGCCTTTACAAAGACGGGGCGCGGTCTAAAAGCGCCCGCATCTTCCCCAGGGTTTTCCTGTTGAAGACGCATCCTTCGTGTAGCCCCCGGTAGAGGTAGAGGGAACGCTGCGCGACGCGCTCCTCGTCGCCCAGCTTTCCTTCGCCTTCCTCCGTTTCCCAGCCTTCAGTTATGGTGTGGATGGCGCGCTGCGCCGTAAAGCCGATCATCTCCTTGAGCGTTTCCTTGGACTCCACGATCCTGTCCGTCTCTGAAAGCTTCTGCATGATGTAGCCCGCCTTGCCCGCGTCCCTGCTCCCCGCGCGCACGGCGGCGAGGAGCTCCTCAGAGAGCGTAACGGCGCGTGCGAGGACGGGAAGGAGCGCGTCGATCTCGCGGAGCATCCCGTCCAGGCGCGCGGCCAGCGCGGTCCTTTCGCCCTCCCCGTCCGGTCGCGCCGCGCGCGCCAGTTCCAGGATGCGTTCGATCTCGTCGAAGATGCCGGCACCGCGATCCTTGAAGGCGAGATCCTCTTGCGAGGCATGGCGCACCACCGTCATGCGAGCGCCGTCATAGCTCGCGTTCACGAGCGAGGGGTCGTTGCGCTTCTCGAACCACGAATGGAAGATCATCATCTTCTGGTTGGTCCTCACGCGCGCGGAGCGTATCCCGGGCACGTAGACCGGCGGAAGCGCCGTGAGCTGGAAGCGGTTGAACATGAGCGGCGTGTAGACGCGGCGCTGCCGCAGGAACACCTGCTCGTCCAGGTAGGAGCCGCGCGCGTGGGCGAGCCCGCCTGTGAACGCGAGGTCCTGCCCCACGAGCACCACGGGATCGCAGCCCAGCTTCTTCGCGAAGTCGTACGCGTTGGTCGCCACCGAGCCCCCGTAGGCGAGCTCGCCGCGCGGGCCCACGGCCTCCTCGATCCATTTCATCATCTGGAAGGCGAGGCCGGTGAGCACCCTCCTCCCCCTGAACAGCCTGAACACGGAAGGG
>CALMJO010000470.1 GCA_937864375.1 uncultured Spirochaetota bacterium | reverse complement strand
GCATTTTTTCTCTTTCTCTATTATATAACCATTGTCTATAACTTGAACAATATTTTCATGTCGGAATTTTCTGCAAAACTCAATCTCATTTCGAAATCTTTTTAGTTTCTCATTTGTTATCCTTTCTGGGATTAAATATTTCAATGCGTATTTATTATTATTCTCATCATTCACCTCAAAGACGCGTCCCGAGCCACCTTCTCCAATAATAGAAACCGATTTGTATTGATTAAATGGTGTCTCAAATACAGTTCCTATCTTCATGGAATATTCCTAAAATAGATATTTTAGTATATGCATACTCATCGCTAAAATAACATGTTTAAGCTCGATCACGACCCGCCCCCGTAGAACATGGCGGTGATGATGTAGCCCACGATGATGACGAGCAGGAACGACGCCACGACCGACTGCCGCGTCGCGTTCCCCACCCCCACGACCCCGGAGGTGGCCCGCAGGCCGTACGCGCAGCTTATAATCGAGATGAGGAGGCCAAAGACGTGCGCCTTCAGGAGGCCCACGTACATGGCCTTGAAGTGTATGCCCTTGAAGAGGTGCTTGAAATACACGTTGGGCGACACCTGAAGCACGGTGCTCGCGACGAGCGCTCCCCCGATGCAGGCGAGCACCGTCATGTAGATGGACACGACCGGGAGCACCGTGGAGAGCGACACCACGCGCGGCATCACCAGGAGCCTCACGGGGCTAATGGACATCATCTCGAGCGCGTCGATCTCGTCGTATACCTTCATGGTGCCAAGCTCCGCGGCCATCGCGCTTCCCACCGAGGCCGTGAGTATGATGGCCGACATGAACGGTCCCATCTCCCGCGTCATGGAGGCGATGATGAGCCTTCCGATCATGTACTGCTGTCCCAGGCCCTTCAGCTCGATCCCCGTCTGCAGGGCCAGGATCATGCCCGTGAACACGCCCACCAGCGAGCACACGAACAGCGTCTTGATGCCCGCGATGTACATGTGCTTGAAAATCTCGCGGCGCTTCACGAACAGGTCTTTAAGATGGTAGGTAACGTCCAGGAACAGGAGCACGGTGAATCCGGTCTGGTTCAGGAACTCGATCACGCGCATCCCGATGAAGGAGAGCGTCTCAATGATCCTGTCTTTTAACGCGCGTATCATGCCGGTTCCTGCCCGCTTCCCATGTTAGAACAGCCGCGCCGACCAGCGCAGGCTCCCGTCGCCGGGAAATTCCCGTCCCGCCAGCATGGCGAGCGCCCGGTAATCCGAATCATCGTTATGCGATATTGAGAACGGGTCCGCCCCCGCCGCCTCGCCGGCCGTGGCGATCCCGTCGCTGTTGATCTTTACGGGAATCCAGAAGAGATTGAGCACCGTCCCCTCGCGGGTGCGCTCGTAGCCGAACATGGAGGCGAGCAGCGAGAATTCGGTCACGACGCTCCCCTCCTCCCTGAACGAGAACAGGATGGGCACCTTGATGTGCAGGAAGTCCTCGCCCCATCGCTGGTAATAGGTGCGCAGAAGCAGCCCCAGCCGCTTCTCGCCCGACTTGAGACGGCGATACTCGAAAAGCGTCCAGAAGGGCTGGTACATGAGCTCGTATCCCTCGGGATCGCGGAAGGGAAGGATGGAAAGCATGTTGAAGGCTATGTTTCCCGCGCTGTCGTACTCGTACTGGAAGAGCGGCCATATCTTGAAGAAGCGCCAGGAGGCGCCATGGTACTTGTCGGGAGGCTTCATGTAGTCGCGCTTGAAGTACCAGACGATCAGGGCATTGATGTAGTACTCCGAGCTGAAGCTCTCGGTGGTATGCTTCAGGGTGAAGTAGAGGGGCGAAACGAAGAAGGTCTCCTTCTCTTTGTGCACGTATTTTCCGTAGAACGGGAAAAAGATCCTCTTGTAGATGCTTGGGTTCATTGAGTCCTGGATCATCACGAGCGGCCATGGAAAGTTGAGCTCGAAGTCTCCGGATTTGCGGTTGAAACCCCACGAGAAGAACGGCCACAGCAGCGTGGACGCGTTGCTCTCACCGGAATCGCTCCACCTGCGCCCGATTATGGGCATGGCAAACAGCGTCCTCTGCGTGTCACTGCCCACCCGTACATTCTGCTCGTTGAAGAAAAACAGGTAGGAGTAATTGTCGTAGGCGCCCTTCTTGTAATTGTGCGCATAGAGGGGGAGTATCCTGAAATCCTCTCTTGTGGGACTTGAACCCCACTGGACAAGCGGCCAGAAGACCGCCCGCGCGCGATAGTCGCCCGCCTCGTAGTCCGCGTACGCGGGAATGAGCGATGCCATGATCATGAGCCCGGTCGCCAGCGAGAGGATCGTGCTGGGAGGGTAAATGAAAAACAGGAGGAATCCCGGGAAGGCATATGCCGATATGCGGTCTTGCGCGAGCTTGCCCTTCACCGTTCCCCCGAACGGGAGGAGCATGAAGTAGCGGTCCCTCCCCTCCCCCGAGTCCCCGTAGAAGAGTAGCGGGAATATTCCCAGGTCGTAGTCCTCGACCCCGTTCGAATGGAAATAATCGCTTGCCCCCGCGAACCCGAAGAGGGATTTCCACTCGGTTTTATGGTCGTTCGTATAGCGCCAGTACACCAGCGGCATGAGCGATCCCTCGAATTCCTTGCCGTCGGCATAACGGTTTTTCAGGAAAAAGGGACGGTAGACTACGCTGTTGTATTTCTCGAGGGAATCCGTTTCGTACAGCATCCAGAACCAGTCGTGCCGGGAAGCGGGCTCCGCGGCCGCGGGCGTTGCCGCAGCCGTCCACGCGAGCGCCACGAGCGCGCATACCGCGAGAACAATGCAGATTCCGCCTTGACGGCGCGCTCCGGATTCGCGTGCAGGACGCATAACGACTATACCTTTCTCATCCCCTCGATGATCCGCGCCAGCTCGAGCGAATCCTCCGGCGCGATCATCGTGATCCGGAGCCCCGCGGCAAGCGTTTCGCGGGCTCCCTTCTTCACCACCGCGCTCCAGGCCCTCTTTGAATTGGCGACAAACATGCGGTCGCCGATGACGATCTTGATGAACAGGTCTTCCAGGGAGGCCAGGAGATCCGGGAGCCCGGCCGCGGGATTCGCAAGCTCCAGCCCCACGCCGCGCACGCTCAAGTCCTTTATCTCCGCGCGGACCGGGCCCGCGTCGAGGGAAAGCTCAACATAGGAGTCACCGCCCTCTGCGCGCTCCCTGAAAAAGTCCTCCATGTTGTACCGATCATCGGCCCGGTTATTCATTGTCCGTCCCTGCCGCTCCTGCCTTTTTTATTTGACAAACGCTGCATTCACTTAGTATAAAAACTATACCATGG
>CALMJO010000469.1 GCA_937864375.1 uncultured Spirochaetota bacterium | reverse complement strand
GCTCAAGGAATTATCGGCGCTGGCTGGAGGAATGGATGAGGCGCATCTCCTTGCGCTCCTCACGCAGGCCCGCGCGATCTCGGAGCACCAGAACGATGCCGCGTCACGCCAATCGGTCCCCGCATCCGCCGGGCACGCTCCCCTGACCGGCCCCGTGGAGATCCAGCGCCCCGGCGACAAGCGAACCATAGAGGTAAAGGAATCCGGCGACCGCAGCTCGTTCGTCGTCGCGATCAACAACTCCAGGAACTTCTTCACGCTCGCGGAGATGCGCACCCTCGTGAAGCTCTGCCATGACGCGTCGGATTCAAGGGACGGCGCCGCGCGACTGTACCAGTGGTGTAAAACAAAACGAAGAGACGTGCTCATCGACACCGACATTCACGGACCGTCCGATGAGGCGCTTGTCACTATTTACGAATACCTTGTCGCGACGTATTCTGTTAAGCAATAATTCCTTAGTACCAGCGGCGAACGCCGCCGCACAGGAGCGCCATGAAACAACTCATCACCGTGGGGATGCAGGCCCCTGATTTCAAATTCAACACCGCATGGGAGTCAAATCTCGATTTTCACCGGGCGATCAAGGGCACAAAGACCGTGCTCTTTTTTCTCAGGTACATGGGCTGCCCCCTCTGCCAGTACAAGATCTCCGAGCTCATGCGCGACATGGACAGGTTTAAAGCGCTGGGCGCCGGCTTCTTCATAGTGCTGCAGAGCGACCCGGCGGTCGTGAAGGAGCACATTGGAAGCGAGGAGATCTCGTTCAAGATCATGTGCGACCCCAACCAGGAGCTCTTCAGGCTCTACGGGGTAGAGCCCGGCAACATATTCCATTACATAGCGCCCTCGGTCATCAGGCAGGCCATAAGGGCCTCGCGCAGGGGGTTTGCGCACGGCGTGAAAGAGGGCAACGAGATGCAGCGGCCTGCCGTTTTCATCATCGACGAGAACAAGTCGGTCACCTTCGCTTACTATGGTAAAAACATAGGTGATGTTCCGGACAACGGGGTTATCCTGGACAGGCTCAAGGACGCGTAGCCGCACGGCATTCACCCTGGTGATCCCTTCAGGTCTCTCCTGCGTGCGCGTCCCGCAGCACGGCGTCCCCAGCGGACGACCGCATCCATGACTCAGGAGGCAGCCACATGAGTTCCCACCTGTCATTCACCGCCGATGCAATCGTCGTCGGCTCCGGGCCGGGCGGCGCCACGGTCGCGCGCGAGCTTACGCGCGCCGGTAAGAAGGTAATGATATTCGAGCGCGGTCACGACCACCGCGGGCGTTTCTATTACGGCACGTATCCCGGGGCGATCATCTATTCGGACAGGATGAGCTTCCTTTTCACGGACGAGGGCCTCAACATCATCAGCCCGGTCATGGTGGGTGGGGCGACCTCGATGTACTGCGGCTGCTCGGCGCCCCCACCCCCCTGGCTCAAGAAGAAATACCGGATCGACATCGACCGCGAGGTGAGCGCGACCGAGAAAGAGCTGAGCATTGCCCCCCTCCCCGCTGAGCTGCGCGGAAAGGCCTCCACGCGCATCGCCGAGGCGGCGGGCGCGCTGGGCCATACATGGTTTCCCCAGCCCAAGTTCATGTCCCCCGCCCGCGCGAAGAACTTTCATTGCACGGCCGCCTGCATGCTGGGCTGCCGGTGCAACGCGAAGTGGAACGCAGGCGAATGGATCGACGATGCGATTAAAGCAGGGGCGCAGCTTTTCACCGGTGCGAAGATCACGAAAGTCACCAGGGACGGGAGCCACGTGAAGGGCGTCGAGGGCACCCTGGGCGGAAAGAAATTCACCGCAACCGCGCCCGTGGTCGTGCTCGCCGCCGGCGGCATAGGCACGCCGCGCCTGCTGCAGTCGTCGGGCTTCAGCCATGCGGGCGAAGGCATGGCCATGGACGTCACCGTGATGGTGTATGGAACAACGAAGGAAAAAGGCATAGGGAAAGAACCTCCCATGACCTGGTCCTGGGAGAACGACGAGGACGGCTACATGCTTTCCACGCTCATCGACCCCTGGCTTCTCTACCCGCTGGGCGCCATTCGCGTGGGCTTGAAATACGCGCTCATGTGGCCCAGGTGGGGAAACATCCTGGGCGTCATGATCAAGCTCAAGGACGACCTTTCGGGCGGCGTGTACCCCGGCAGGATAAGCAAGCCCCTCACCGAAAAGGACTCCGCCAGGCTCGCCCGGGCGCGCGGCATGTGCGAGCGCATCCTCATCGAGGCGGGCGCGAACCCGTCGTCCATCTTCATGCGCCCGCTCATGGGGACCCACCCGAGCGGGACGGTGCGCATCGGCAGCATGCTCGACACCAACCTCAAGACCGAGGTGGACGGCCTCTACGTGTGCGACGCCAGCACCTTTCCCGAGTCTCTCGACAGGCCCACGGTGCTCACCATCATCGGCCTTGGAAAGCGTCTTGCGGGGCACCTGCTCAAAAAGAAATGACGGGAGGGGATAAACCATGAAGATACTTGTTACCGGCGCAACGGGATTCATCGGCTCTGCGGTCGTGCGGGCCCTCCTCGAAAAGAAGATGCCCGTCCGCTGCCTCGTGAGAAAGGACAGCGACAACTCGAACCTCCAGGGACTCAGGCTCGACCTGGCCTACGGCGACGTGACCGACCTTGATTCGGTCCGCCGCGCGCTCAAGGGCTGCGACCGCGTGATACACCTCGCCGCCATCTACGCCATCTGGCTCAAGGATCCCAACCTCATGTACAGGGTGAACGTGAACGGCACGCACAAGGTGCTCACCGCCTGCCGCGAGGCGAAGGTCAAGAAAATTGTGTACGTGAGCTCCACGGCGGCCCTGGGCGCGCACGGGAAAACTCCCGCGAACGAGAGCGCCGTCTTCAACCTCGCATCCACCGGTGACCATTATTTTCTTTCCAAGTACCAGGCCGAGCAGCTCGTCCTCGACTTCGCCGCGAAGGGACTCCCGGTTACCATCGTGAACCCCACGGTGCCCATCGGGCCGCGCGACATCAAGCCAACGCCGTCGGGAGCGCTCATCATCAATGTGCTGAAGGGACTCTTGCCCGGCTACATCGACGGCGGGCTCAATCTGGTTGACGTGAGCGACTGCGCCATGGGCATCGTCAGGGCCCTGGAGCGCGGCAGGAACGGTCAAAAATACGTGCTGGGAAACCGCAACGTGAGCATGAAGGAGTTCTTCGACCTCATCGTCAAGGTCGCCGGGTACGGCAAGGCGCCGGCGGTCCGGTTCCCGGTGTTCATGGCCGTCCAGTCAGGGTACGCCTACGAGCTTCTCGCGCGCATCACCGGCAAGCCCCCGCTGAACACGGCCGCGTGGGTGCGCGTGGGCAGCCACTACTCGTGGTGGGACTCAACGCGGGCGGTGAAGGAGCTGGGAATGCCCCGTACTCCCGTCGAGCAGAGCATCGCCCAGGCCATCGCGTGGTTCAAGGGCAATGGGAAGCTCTGACCCCCCATGCCAGGATGAATCGTTCCTGAAACACAGGTACACCCAAGGAGGAAGGTATGGCCATTGACGGATTGAAAAAAGTACTCGGCCTTCCCGAGATAACATTC
This sequence comes from uncultured Spirochaetota bacterium, assembly GCA_937864375.1. GTDB lineage: Bacteria > Spirochaetota > UBA4802 > UBA4802 > UBA5368 > FW300-bin19. The sequence continues at coordinate 4,751 of CALMJO010000469.1, read as the reverse complement.
ATCGCCATAGGCATGACGATCGGGGGCGGCATCTTCGTCTTCACCGGCATTGTGCTCAAGATTGCCGGGCCCGCGATGCCGCTGGCATACGCGCTCGCCTGGATACCGGTGCTGATCAGCATGTTCCCGCTCGCCATGCTGGGCGCCGCCATCCCCGCGACGGGGGGCAACTACAAGTATCCCAGCCGCATGGTGTCTCCCGGCCTCGCGTTCACGGGGATATGGGTGTACGCGCTCGCGACATTCTTTGGTCAGATTCCCCTGTACAGCATCACGTGCGCGCGCTACGTGAACGCGGTGTTCCCGGACGTTCCGCCCCTCGTCTTCGCGGCCTGTCTCGTAACCTTCTTCTGCGTGGTCAATGTCCTTGGCGTCCAGCTTGCCGCGCAGGTGCAGGCCCTGATGGTGGTCATACTGGTGGGCGCGCTCCTGTATTATGGCGTGCAGGGCCCCGCGCATTTCGAACCATCGCGCTTCGAGGACATTTTGCAGAGCGGCGCAGGCAGTCTATTCCTGGGAACAGCGCTCCTCACCTTCACCTACATGGGCTCTAACGGAATCATAGAGCTTGGCGGGGAAATAAAGGAACCGGGACGGGTCATCCCGCGCGCCCTGCTGATCACGTTCCCCGTCGTTGCCGTCCTGTACCTCCTTGTTGCGATCACCACGGTCAACGCTGTACCGTGGCAAACCCTCGTGAACGTCGAAGAACCGGTCATTAACACTGCTCGCAACAGCCTCGGGAACGCGGGATTCGTGTTCTTTATCCTGGGCGGCGCCGTACTCGCCCTCACCACGACGCTCAATGCCCTGTTCATCGTGGGCACCAAATCACTCCTCGTAATCATAAACGACAACCTTCTGCCCCGGGGACTCGGGGCAATAAACAAAAGGTTCGGGACAGCACACTACCTGTTCCTTATCATTTGGGTCATCTCGATGATCGGGATCGTGTCCGATTTCTCCCTGGAAACCTTCGCGAGCTATTCCGCCCTTGGTGGCATTGTCATTTTCATCCCCGTGCTCCTTGCCGCGCTCGTCCTCCCAAAGAAATTCCCGGACCAGTACGCCGCGTCCAGCTTCAAGCTCAAGGGCTTCTGGCTTTACTTCTGTACGCTCGTGGGCATCGCCATCGCGCTCTTCTTCAGCCTGGTCATAATCGTCGATCTCAAGAGTGCATGGAAGATCGCGTTCTTTCTCCTGTTCATTTTTTCGGGCATTATCTACTATGTCCTCCGCGCGCGCTTCCTCGTGAAACGGGGCGAGGATCCCGCCGCGCTCAAGAGCGTCGCCGACTGGACCGAATGATGAAACCCGGCACGCATATCGCCCCCCGCTGCGAGCCCCCGGTCCTGCTCTTTGACAAATACCCGGCGCTCGTGGAAAAGCTTCCCCACGTAAACCTGGGCGTCTACCCCACCCCCGTCGAGCAACTCGAGCACATGGGCCACGAGAGCCTGTGGATCAAGCGCGAGGATCTGTCGTCGCCGCTCTACGGCGGGAACAAGGTGCGCAAGCTCGAGTTCACCCTCGCCCAAGCGCTCCGTGATGAGCGTAAAAAGGTCGTCACGATGGGCGGCATTGGCACGAACCACGGGCTGGCGACCGCGATCTTCTGCAAAAAGCTGGGACTCGCAACCAGGCTTCTGCTGTTTCCCCAGCCCGTTACGCGCCATGTAAAGCGGAACCTGCTCCTCTTTCACAAGTACGGGGCGGAGCTCGTCGCATACAAAACGCTTCTTGGCGCAGGCGCCGCGTTTTACGCAAGCCAGAGACTTAAAAATCCACGCGCATATTTCCTGTACGCGGGAGGCTCCTCGCCCATGGGAACCGTGGGCGTGGTGAACGCCATGTTCGAGCTGAAAGAGCAGGTTGATTCCGGCCTCATGCCCGAACCCGATTACATCTTCTGCCCCCTGGGATCCAACGGCACGGCAGCGGGCCTCGCGCTGGGCGGGATCCTGGCGGGCCTCAAGTCCAGGGTGATCGGCGTGCGCGTCACGCTCGACCACGCGGGACCCATCCAGATCGCGAACAGGGGCACCGTGAAGGCGCTCATGAAGCAGACGCTCGCGCTTCTCAGGAAAAGCTCGTCGGACATCCCCGACGTCAAGATCCCCGACCAGGTCGTGATCGATTCCTACCTGGGCGACGGGTATGGATGTCCCACGCCCGCCTGCAGGGACGCCATCGCGCGGGTGAAGGAGCTCGAAGGAATAACGCTCGATCCCACATACACCGCGAAAACCTTCGCGGCCATGCGCGATTTCATAAAAGAACCCGGGCATTCCCGTGAAACCATACTATACTGGCACACCTACAACTCCGTGGACAATTCCTCGCTCGCCACGACGGTCGACTATCACGCGCTGCCGCGCGAGCTTCATTACGCATTCGAAACCCCCGAGGTGGAGGTCTAGCGCACATGGACATGATCGGAATATTGAAGCAGATCGCCGTCCTGCGTCCCAACTACAGCGATGCGGTCGATGGGACCGCCGGCTTCCTCATGCACCTGCTCAGAGGATGGGGCATCGATTACCAGGTGCAGGAGTTTTACCTGAGACCGTGGATCATGCTCATACTCGCCATCACGATCATCGTGTGCGCGGTGCTCTTCGCGATCGCAATCGTGAAAAAGCGTCCCGTGGTCGCGCTCTCCCTTGCGGCGGGTCTGCCCCTCCTGCTCGTGCTCGAGTTCGAGCTCTTCGTGCCGGTCGTTTCATGGATTGGCGGCAAGACGGGAAAGAACATCGTCGTCGAATACCGCTCGCCGGCGCCGGCCAGGGAGATCGTCTTCATGGCGCATTACGACTCCAAGAGCGACTTCTGGGACCACGAGCAGCGCGCGAGGGTGTACCGCTTCATGCCTGCGTTCTTCATACTGGCAATCGCGCTCGCACTGTGGACCTTTGCCGCGCGCAGGAAAGAGGCGCTCGGGCGCGGGGCCCCGCGGGCCGTGGCTCTGGCGCTCGCCTCACTCTACGTGGGCTACATCTTCCTGGTCGCGCTCGGCTTTGGCGGATTCGTGCTGGTGGGCGACCGGCATGCGAGCCCCGGGACGGTGGACAATGCCACGTCGGTGACGGCGCTCCTCGCCCTCGCGAAGGACATCCATGAGAAGAAGGTTCCCCTAGGCTCATCGAACGTCACCATCGTGCTGACGGGAGGCGAGGAGGTTAATCTCCAGGGAGCGCATCACTACCTTAAACAACGCGTGAAACGCGGTTTGAACCACGCCACACCGCTTTCCCTCGTGAACCTTGAGCTGGCGGGACAGCCCGGCAATTTAAGCTACGCGCGCAGCGACGGCGTGTTTTTGAAGTATTATGCTCCCGATCCGGGGCTTGTCGCCAGGGCAGGCGCCGCGTGGAAGGCCGTATCGGGAAGGGACATCGTCGAGGGCGAAACCATCACGGACGACGCCCAGCGTTTTCTCGCCGCGGGCATCCCCGCGATAACCATTGGACACGACGGTGTGCCGGGACCGGGATTTGGCGGGCTTCACTGCGAGAAGGACGACATGGCGCGGGTGGACAGGAATAACCTGGAGCTCACGGTGCGCATGCTCGAGAAGCTTATAACGTCATTTTGATCCTGAGGCGAATTCCTCGAAGGCCTTGCGGTCACCCGCGCGGACCGCGGTGATGTTGATGGCCGTGTTCCAGGCTCCCTTCTTTTTTTCCGAGCGGTTCACCACGCCCTCGCATTCAATGAGGTATTCTTTGCCCTTTAAGGTGATGGTTATCATCATGAATACGACCGTATGAGGCTCCATCCGCTCACTTGTTTCGCATAACAGCCCGTTTTTGCTTATGTTGATTCCCGTGGCGCCAACGAAGTTTTCACGCGCGTATCCGAGCTCCACCATCTGGTTTATTTCGAAACGCGGGTGCTTTCTATTTTCCGCGGCAGCGGTCATTACTCTCCTCCGTATTCATGGTTACCGGGCAGTGCCACGCGCGTGCAACCGCATACGCATGCGCTTTCCCGGCTGCGCAGTTAAATAGTATTCGGAAACGGCAGAAATGTCAACAGCCGAATCGCCGTGCCCCGGTCGGCTCTCATGACGCAATGCGGTTTCAGCCCGCGATGTCCCGCCAGATCGTATTGAGGGCATCCCTCCACCGCGGATGCGAAAATGCCCTCCCGCGCCATTCGGCGCCGCGGACGACCTCCAGCTCCAGGGTTCTCCATCCGCGTGCGTGGTCGAACTCGCGCCACAGGGTGCCGGCCTTGTATATGAACTCCGGATGGGCCGTTGAAAGGAGCGCCTCCAAGCCGCGCGCGTAGTCAAAATATTTCCAGTGCGCCCCCGCGTAGAAGAGATACTCGGCGCTTCCGGCGGCGACGAGCGCGTCGAAGGCGCGCGGCAGGTCGCAGGTCTTCCATTCCTGCCCGGCATAGTACATGTAGCGCGCCTCCCCTTTTTCGATGAGCGCCCTTAGGCCGCGGTCGAAATCGAACCCCCGCCAGAACCTCCCCGCGCGGTAGATGAATTCCGCTTCTCCCAGGCGGACGAGCGCGTCCAGGCCGCGCGCAAAATCGAACCCCTTCCAGAAGATTCCGGCCTTGTGTATGAACTCGGCGCTGTGGAGGGACTCCAGCCGCTGGAGCGCGCGCGCGGCGTCGAACGCCGGCCAGTCCTTACCCGCGAGGAAGATGAATCCCGGCACACCCAGCTCCAAAATGCTTTCTTCACCTGCGTTGTAATCGAATTCCCCGCCGGCAATGCCTGCCCTGTATAACTC